>USHS01000186.1 GCA_900554585.1 uncultured Collinsella sp. | reverse complement strand
GCATTGGGCGCTGCTGGGCAACGCCCTAATGCTGTTGCGCTGGGGTGGAATTGTCAAAGAGGGAATCGCGACGGGCTCGAGTGGCTTGTTTTCAATTGTGATTATGTCGTTATGCCTATCGTTGGGTGGACTGTGGTTTCGAAGGGCCGACCTTATCGAAAAGAGGGACAAGATATGAGCGTGATCGTTAGGGACGTATCGAAGCGCATGGGCAAAAACGATGTTCTGCGCAACGTGTCCATCGAGGTTGACCCTGGGACTGTGGTCGGGCTTCAGGGGATAAACGGTTCGGGCAAGACCATGCTCATGCGAGCGGTCTGCGGATTGATTCGACCCACCGAGGGCGAGATCATTATCGATGGTCAAAGACTTGGGGCGGACATCTCGTTTCCGCCGAGTCTTGGGATGTTGATAGAGGCGCCTTCCTTTTTGGGATATCTGTCTGGCTACGACAATCTGGAGCTCATCACTCAGATCAAGGGCGTTGCCACCCCCGAGGACATTCGCTCTGCCCTGCGGCTCGTGGGGCTCGATGCAGACGAAAAAAAGAAGTTCCGAGCATACTCGCTTGGGATGAAGCAGCGTCTGGGGATAGCTGCGGCAATTATGGAAAAGCCGAAGCTGCTTGTTCTCGATGAGCCAACGAATGCCCTCGACGAAGCGGGCGTTGAAATGCTCAAGCGCGTTGTGGCGATGGCGGCATCAACGGGTCGCGAGGTTCTTCTGTCTAGCCATGACGGAGAGGTGCTCGAGGAGCTGGCCGATCGGGTTTACTGCATGCGCGACGGTGCCGTTGTGAAAGTTCGGGAAAGGTCGTGAGCGCGATGAAGAAGGCCCTGTTGACGAGAAGATCGGCGCTCGCGCTTTTTGGCTGTGCTGTTACCGGCCTTGCGGGCATGAGGGTGAGCGTCGTTAACAGGAATCGGACAGTCATTCCTGAAAAATATTACGCGGAGGGCGAATGGCTCTCGATGGATGGAGCGTTTCTGGGATCGAAGGATGTAGCGACTGATGGGTATTCGTTTTGCATAGACGGGGCAGAATTGCTCACGCCGCGCGAGTATCTCAAGCGTGCGCATGATGATTATTCAAAATATGGCACCGTGGATACGAAAACGAAATTGAAGGACGCTGACATCACGTGTGTTATTGCCGTAAAGATGCGTGTCAGGAATAAGGACAATGTCGAAGGCGGGATTAAAGCGTATGTTTGGCATTTGGTGCCGGAGGGAGCGCCAAACTATGACTTTGTGGTCAATACCGATCTGATAACGCAAGCCATGCCGGTCCTTGGCGGCTCTGCCGCGTTTGCCGTGGAGGTTGGGGCAGAAAACGAGTTACTCGTCCCATTTATGATGCAAAACACCAACGACTATTTCGAAGATTACGAAACCGTCCGTTTTGAGAAGGCTTTTCCTGGGACTTATACGATGAAGATGACCGATCTGCCAGAGAGAAGGCTCTTAAGGTTTGAAGTGAAGTAACTCGAAGGTCCTGTTGGGAGAGCCTCATCCTACGCTGGAGCGGGATGAGATTCCCTTCGCAGTGGCGCTCGGCGTTAGCGCTTCTTCTTGCTCTTCTTCTGCTTGCGCAGTTTGGCCTTGTTGTCCTGGGGCTTGTCTGCCTTGTCGCCCTGCCTGGCCTTGGCGGCAGCCTTCTCGGCCTTCATTTTCTTCTTCTTGGTCTCGATGCGCAGCTTTTTGTTGATGCGCGCCTTGAGGAACGAGCCAAACTGCTCGGCATCACCACGCACAAAGGTATCCTTAGGGATCGTCACGCCCTGGTCGGCGAACATGGCCACAAAGATGCGTTCGCCGTCGAGTACGTGGTCGAGCTTCTCAAACGGGAAGAACTGCGACTTGCCGCTCTTGCCCCAGACCATCAGGCCGTCCTCGTTGGCGGCGACGCGGCGGTAACGGCCGCCCATGGACTCGTCTGCCTCGACGGCCTCGATAAAGTCGCGCGCGAGCGTATGGTGCAGATTTTTGCTCCACCAGGCCAAAAAGGCGCCGAATACGATCAGGACGACGCCGAACTTGATCCAGTTGCCGCCGGCCACCAGCATGCCGATGCCGATGAGCGCGGCAATCGCGGCGGCGACGTACAGGGAGCCGCGGCGCCTGGGCGAGGCAACCAAGCGGGCGAAATCGGTGACGAGGTCGTTTTCGTACTGATACTCGTTGAGGTACAGGATGCCGTCGTCGGCTGCGGCCTGCTTCTCGAGCGCGACCTCGACCTGGTCGGCTGCTTCGGAGGGGACGAGGTTGCTCTCTGCGTCTGCCATGCTCTTTGGACTCCTATCGCGGCGGGCTCGCCGTACGGGTTATTATGAATGCAGTATGCCGTGCGACCGCATGGCCGCCGCGGCAACAAGACTCAGTATACCCGGGGGAGCACCCATGGAATCGTTGTACCGAAAGTATCGCCCGCTCACCTTCGACTCCGTGGTGGGCCAGCAGCATATCGTCTCGACGCTCGAGCACGCCATCACCGAGGGGCGTCTGTCCCACGCCTACCTGTTCTGCGGACCGCGTGGCACGGGCAAGACCACTATGGCGCGCATCCTTGCCAAGGCGCTGCTGTGTCGAAATGCCGAGGCGGCGCGCGCCGAGGGTGCAAGCGGCTGCATGCCTGACGGTACTTGTGAGGAGTGCGAGCTCATCGCCGAGGGCAACCACCCCGATGTCTATGAGCTCGATGCCGCAAGCCGCACGGGCGTGGACAATGTGCGCGAGGAGATCATCAACTCCGTCAACTTTGCCCCGGTGCGCGGCAAGTACAAGATCTATATCATCGACGAGGTCCACATGCTCACGACGGCGGCGTTCAACGCGCTGCTCAAGACGCTCGAGGAGCCGCCGGCGCACGTGATCTTCGTGCTGTGCACCACCGACCCGCAAAAGATTCTGGAGACCATCCTCTCGCGCTGCCAGCGCTTCGATTTCCACCGCATCGGCAACGAGGATATCGAGCATCGCCTGTCCTATGTGTGCGAGCAGGAGGGCTTCGATTACGACGACGAAGCGCTGGCCATCGTGGCGCGCCATGCCAAGGGCGGCATGCGCGACGCGCTTTCCACGCTGGAGCAGCTGAGCGTTTTTGGCAACGGAGCCGTGCACGCGGACGATGCCCGCTCGCTTTTGGGCGAGGTTTCGGACCAGATCCTGGGCGAGTTTGCCCGCGCTATTGCCGAGCGTGATATTGCTGAGCTCTATGGGCTCATTCGCGCACAGGTCGAGGAGGGCAATGACCTGCTTGAGCTGACGCGCGACCTGGTGGCGCACGTGCGCGACGTGTATGTGGCCTGCGTTGCCGGTGCCCGTGCCGAGCTGTTTGAGGGCGGGGCCGAGCAGGCCGAGGCGCTTGCTGCCGAGGCTGCTGCCTTTGGCGAGCATCCGGCCGACCGTCTGGCCCGCGTGCTGACGGTGCTCGACGATGCCGCGTTGGAGATGAGGGGCGCGAGCGACGTGCGCCCTGTCTCTTATACACATCTCCGAGCCCACGAGACTCCTGAGCATCTCGTAT
>USHS01000185.1 GCA_900554585.1 uncultured Collinsella sp. | reverse complement strand
AAAGTTCAATTTGCTTAATTGAGGCGCATTGGATTGAAATGATTTTAAAAGAGCAGCTTTCTGCACCTTTTTTGTCGGTCTCTTGGCGTCGAAATAATTCGTCATTCTACGTTTGACACCGAGTTTCCTACCGTTCACCGGGAAAAATCGACCGTTTAGGGTGAGTGAGCATAACTGTTCGATTACTATAACTGCGAACAAAATCACTCAAAGGAGAAAAAATGATCAAGGCGGAGCGTCAGGATAAGGTTCGTCAGCTGCTCGAGGAGCAGGGCACGGTCTCGGTTAAAGAGATTTCCGATGCGCTAGGTGTCTCGGACATGACGGTCCGCCGCGACCTTGAGGAGCTCGCGAGCCTAGGCGAGATCGAGCGCGTGCACGGTGGAGCCCGCAGTGCACAGGGCCGTCCCCACGCTATGCTGCGCCATGAGTACTCGCACAGCGAAAAGCGCACCAAGCATGCCGAGGAAAAGCTGCAGATTGCGCGCCGTGCTGTGGAGCTTATCGAGGAAGGCTCGACCATCTTTTTGGGCACGGGCACCACGGTTGAGCAGATGGCCTCGATGCTGCCGGCGTTTCGCCTGCGCATTGTGACCAATTCGCTTTCGGTGTTTAACCTGCTCGAGGCGCGCGAAGACTGCGACCTGTGCCTCGTGGGCGGCATGTACCGTCGCCGCACCGCCGCCTTTGTGGGACCAACAGCCGAGGATGCCCTGCGTGCGCTGGGCATCGATGCGGCCTATATCGGCGCCAACGGCATTTTGGACGGCGACGTGTCCACGTCTAACATGGAAGAGGGCCGCATCCAGCAGCTCGCCTTTAGCAAGGCCGACTCGCGCTATCTGATCGCCGATTCCAGCAAAATCGGCAAGCGCGACTTCTACACCTTCTGCCGCCTGGACAATTTGGACGCCGTGGTGTGCGAGCCGGGTATTGCCGCCGAGGATCGTACCACCATCGAGGAACACACACGGATCATCTGCTAGCTAACGCTGCAGGCGAGGTAGTCATTGGGGACGTTCTTAAACGACTAGTCATTGGGGACGGTCTTGGTGCGCTCCGTTCGTCGTCCCGTTCGATTTTTGCTCGGTGGGTATACTTCCTTTCGCATTAAACGCCGGACTGAGGAGGTATCCAAATGCCGGGTAACGGGTCAATACAAAAAAGAGACGCGCGCGAGATGGCTCATGGGCGTCCCGTCCAGATAACCGAGCACACGACGGTAACCGAGCTGCAGCCCAGCCTGTCCGATGTCGTGTGCGCAAACAAAAAGCTGCAGATTGGCTTTATCGTTGCGCTCGTGGTACTGGCGCTGCTGTCGGGCTTTGTAGCTCGTCCGCATTTCGCCGATACCAAAACTTGGGACTCTACCATCGAGGTCATCGATCAAAAGAAAGGTAACGTACTGGCGCTCACGGCCTCGTGCGTGGCGCTGTCTGCGGGCATTACCGCGCTGCCGGGTGATACGGGAACGCCGGTTGCCGAGCAGCTCGCGCAGCTTTCAGGTAACCTTGGTATCGTGCTTGCCGTGCTATACCTAGAGAAATATTTGCTCACGATTTTGTGGTCGGTCGGCTTGGGCATCTTAATCCCGCTAGCGTTGGTGCTCTTTGCGGTGTCGCTCGGCATTTACGGGCGCTGGAGCACGAGCGCCGTCCTGCGCCGCGTGGCGACGCGCGTGCTGGTGGTTGCCGTGATCGGCATGGCGTTGGTGCCTGCAAGCGTATGGGTGTCGCAGAAGGTCGATGAAACGTATCGCGTAAGTATTGAGCAAGCTGAGCAAAAGGCTGCGGACGCTGCGGATGCGGCCGACACCACGGACAAGTCAGCCGAGACCAGCTCGAAATCGAACAAGAAAAAATCCGAGGCCACGGAGTCCAAAAACGTACTCGAGCAGTTGACTGACGGGGCTTCGAGCCTGGTCACGTCGGTGACCAGCGGCGCCAAGCAGATGACCGACGAGATCGTGCAGCAGGTGACCGACCTCATCGAAGGCGTCATCGTGATGATCGTGACCTCGTGCGTTATCCCGCTGCTGGTGCTCGTGGCGTTCCTATGGCTAGGACACGTGCTGCTGGGGATCGATATCTCCGGTCCCGCGAACTATCTGACGGGCCGTTTCTTGAGTGTTCCGTCCAAACATGCCAAGAAGAGCGGGCAGTCTGAGTAGCTAAAACAGCTGTATATACCGGGGAATACCGCCGAAGGGCGGCCGAGACACGTTCTCGGCCGCCCTTTTGTTTGTTGAGCACATGGTCGCTACGTCCGCGCCCGGTCCAAACCGCCGACGATCATCCGTGAACGGTATTTGTTCAAAAAAGAACAAAGATAAACAAATAATGGTTGCAGTCGGTGTTCGAATGTGTTCAAATAAACATGAACAGTGAAGAACCGCACATTCAGATGCCCGGACCTGAGCGCGATTCAACACTTCCAAACAGGAACTACGCACCTGCGTATCTCTCAAGGAGGATGTCATGAGGGTTGTAATCGCTTCCGATGCCGACGGTATGTCGATGAAGGAGTCCATCAAGGAGATGCTCATCGCCGACGGTCACGAGGTCGTCGACTATTCCGAGACCCCTGCCGCGGACTTTGTCGATTCCGCGACCGCCGTTGCCAAGGACCTGCTGGAGCACAAGGATTCCCAGGGCTTCGCATTCGATAAGTACGGCGTCGGCTCCTATATGGCCGCCGTCAAGATCAAGGGCATGGTCGTCGCCAACATTTCCGACGAGCGTTCCGCCTACATGACCCGCGAGCACAACGGTTCGCGCATGGTCACCATGGGCCCGGGCGTTGTGGGCACCGAGGTCGCCAAGAAGATCGCCCGCGAGTTCCTGCGTGCTCAGTACGCTGGCGGCCGTCACCAGATCCGTGTCGACATGCTCAACAAGATGGCCTAACGAGAGCCACCGAGAACTCGAACTTCTACCTCAACTTGTGAATTCAGACGAAAGGACGTTCTGATGAAGAAGACCATCGCAATCGGTTGCGACCATATCGTTACGGACGAGAAGATCTATCTGGCCGACCGCCTGGAGCAGGCTGGCTACAAGGTGCTCGACTGCGGCACCTACAGCCACACCCGTACGCACTATCCCATCTACGGCAAGGCCGTGGGCGAGGCTGTTGCCAGCGGCAAGGCCGACTTTGGCGTGGCCCTGTGCGGCACCGGCATCGGCATCACCAACGCCGTCAACAAGGTCCCCGGCGCCCGCTGCGCCCTGGTCCGCGACATGACCTCTGCCCTGTATGCCCGTCGCGAGCTCAACGCCAACATCGTGGGCTTTGGCGGCAAGATCACCGGCGAGTTCCTGATGGCCGACATGCTTGCCTTCCTGGAGGAGCCCTACGAGAAGACCCCCGAGCACGATGCCCTGATCGCCAAGATCGATGCCTGCAATAAGGCCGACGCCGAGGCTCAGGCTGACCCGCACTTCTTTGACGAGTTCCTCGAGAAGTGGGACCGCGGCGAGTATCACGACTAGGGAGGTTACGCGGTTTTACCAAACCGCGTAACGGGCGGACGCTGCG
>USHS01000184.1 GCA_900554585.1 uncultured Collinsella sp. | reverse complement strand
GGCGACAGCGCATACGCGGTCGTTGTCGTCGACGGTCATCATCTTGACGCCCTGGGTGGCGCGGCCGGTCTGGCTGATCTCGTCGGTCTTGACGCGAATGACCGTCGCGCCTTCCGTCACGATGAACAGCTCGTGCTGCGGACCCACCGTCTTCATGGCCGCGAGGTTGCCTTTGCGCTCGGTCATCTGGATGGTGTAGACGCCCTGACCGCCGCGATTCTGCTCCGGGTAATCCGCGACCGGCGTGCGCTTGCCGTAGCCGCGTTCGGTGATGACAAACAGGTCACCGTTACCGTTGGTAACCTCCATACCCAAAACGCTCACGCCGTCCTTCATGCTAATACCGCGAACGCCGCTGGTGTCGCGTCCCGTGGCGCGAACCTGGTCCTCGGGGAACATGATCGCCTTGCCCGCAGTGGTGGCCAGGATGATCTTGTCGCCCTCGCGTACACGGCGCACGGCGAGCAGCGCGTCGTCGTCTCTCAGATTGATGGCGATCAGGCCATCACGGCGGCTGCGGTCGTAAGCGCTCATCACGGTCTTCTTGACCATGCCGCTCTTGGTGGCAAACATCAGGTACTCGTCGGCGGGGAACTCGCGGCAGCTGATGACGCTCGCGATCTTCTCGCCTTCCTCAAAGGGCAGCAGGTTGACGATCGCGGTGCCGCGCGCCTGGCGCGTACCCACCGGCAGCTCGTGCACCTTCAGGCGGTAGACCTTGCCCTTGCTCGAGAAGAACAGCACGTACTCGTGCGTGGATGCGATAAACATCTCGTCGATGACGTCGTCCTCTTTAAGGTTGACGCCCGACACGCCCTTGCCGCCGCGCTTCTGGGCGCGGTAGGCAGCCACCGGGATGCGCTTCACGTAGCCGGTGTGGGTGATGGTCACGACCATGTCCTCGTCGGCGATGAGGTCCTCAACATCCAGATCCTTTTCGATATGGCTGATCTCGGTGCGGCGTTTGTCGCCGAACTTCTTCGAAATCTCGCGCATTTCCTCCTTAATGACGCCCAGGATCTTTTCCTCATGCGCCAGCAGGTCCTCGTAGTAGGCGATGGCGCGGCGCAGACCGTCCAGCTCTTCCTGGATCTTGTCGCGCTCCAGGCCAGTCAGGCGGCGCAGCTTCATCTCGAGGATGGCCGTGGTCTGCTCGGGCGTAAAGCCAAAGCGCTCGATCAGGCGGCCGCTTGCCTCGGAGTCGGTCTGCGAGGAACGGATAATGCTGATGACCTCGTCGATATGGTCGAGAGCCATCAAGTAGCCCTCGAGGATATGGGCGCGCGCCTGGGCCTTCTTAAGGTCAAAGCGGGTGCGGCGGGTGACGACGTCAACCTGGTGGTCGATGTAGTGCTGCAGCATCTCGCGCAGGCTCAGGCATTTGGGAACGCCGTTGACGAGCGCCAAGTTGTTGGCGCCAAAAGTCGTCTGCAGCGAGGTGTACTTATACAGGTTGTTGAGCACGACCTGCGGAATGACGCCCTTCTTGAGCTCGATGACCAGACGGATGCCCTTTTGGTTGGACTCGTCGCGCATGTCCGAGATGCCCTCGATGCGCTTGTCGTTTACGAGCTGGGCGATCTTCTCCTGCAAGGTGCCCTTGTTGACCATGTAGGGAATCTCGGTAAAGACCAGGCGGCTGCGACCGGTCTTGGTGGATTCCACGTGGGCCTTGGCACGCACGGTAATGGAGCCGCGACCGGTCTCGTAGCTCTGTCTAATGCCGGCGCTGCCCATGATGATGGCGCCGGTGGGGAAGTCCGGACCGGGCATGATCTGCATAAGCTCGTCGACGGTGGCGTCGGGATTGTCGATCAGGTAGCAGGTGGCCTCGATCGCCTCGGTGAGGTTATGCGGAGCGATATTGGTGGCCATGCCGACGGCGATGCCCTGACTGCCGTTGACCAGCAGGTTGGGAAAGCGCGCGGGCAGCGCCACGGGCTCGGCGAGCGACTCGTCGTAGTTGGGCTGCCAGTCGACGGTATCCTTTTGCAGGTCGCGCAGCAGCTCCATGGCGGGCTTTGCCAGGCGGCTCTCGGTATAACGCATAGCCGCCGCGCCGTCACCATCGATGTTGCCGAAGTTGCCGTGGCCATCGATGAGCGGTGTGCGCATGGAGAACCACTGCGCCAGACGAACCATGGCCTCGTAGACCGCGAAGTCACCGTGCGGATGGTACTTGCCGATAACTTCGCCGACCGTCCAGGCCGACTTCTTATGCGGGCGGTTGGGGTAGATACCGCTCTCGTTCATGGCGTACAGGATGCGTCGGTGCACCGGCTTTAAGCCGTCGCGCACGTCCGGCAGGGCGCGCGCCGTGATGACCGACATCGAGTACTCGATGAACGACTGCTTCATCTCGCGGCCGAACTCCGAAATCTGGAGCTGGCCGCCGTTGATATCCTCGCCGGCCGAGGCGCCGCGATCGACAGCGCCAAAGCTCTCCTCGAGCTCACCGTCGTCGTCTTCTTCCTCATCATCATCGGCGTCGGGGTTATAGGAATCCGGATCGCCGTCCTCGCCCTGTTCAGCGCGGGCGAGCAGGCGCTTCAGATCATCGGGCATGCCGGCGTCGCCGGCCTCGTCCATACCCTCGTTGTTGTTGATATCGTCTGCCACGTTACCTCCTCATGGTTTGCGTGGTCCATTAGTTCCCTACCACGGAGACGGATTACCGGGAACACCGGATAACCCTCCTAGGTTTTCCAGGTGCCCCAGGTTGCCCTGAAGGATGAGGGCGCACGCCTTGCGTGCGGCGCCCGAAATCCTGAAGGGCAAGATGGGGTGCCTGGGAAAGCTAGGCGTCAAGGAAGCGTGCATCATGCGCATGCTTCTCGATGTACTCGCGGCGATAGCCGACCTCGGAACCCATGAGCTCGCGCACGGCGCGGTCCGCTACCACGGCGTCCTCGATCGACACGCGCTGCAGGATACGGGTCTTGGGGTCCATCGTCGTCGAGGCAAGCTGCTTGGGGTCCATCTCGCCCAGGCCCTTGTAGCGCTGAACGGTATAGCCCTTGCGCTTCTTGGTGATCTTGCCATCCTTGGCCTTGCCGTCCTCGTCGTTGTCGTCGGGGTTCAGGCCCAGGCTCTGAATGGTGTCGCGCAGAATCTCGTCTTCAGGCTGGCGGCCGTTGGGATACACGTAATGGATCTTGTTGCGCACCTTAATACCAAAGATGGGCGGGCAGGCAACATAGACATAGCCGGCATCGATCAGCGGGCGCATGTACTTGTAGAAGAACGTCAGCAGCAGGATGCGGATATGCGCACCGTCGACGTCTGCATCGGTCATGATGATGATCTTGTGGTAGCGCGCCTTGCTGATATCGAAGTCGCCGCCGTCGCCGGCGCTCGTCGTGACGCCGCAGCCGATCGCGGTGATCAGCGACTGGATGGTGTCGCTCGAGAACGCGCGGTGGTCGCCCACGCGCTCGACGTTCAAAATCTTGCCGCGCAGGGGCAGAATCGCCTGGATGTCTCGGCGACGGCCGTCCTTGGCCGAACCGCCTGCCGAGTCGCCCTCTACGATAAAGAGC
>USHS01000183.1 GCA_900554585.1 uncultured Collinsella sp. | reverse complement strand
GGCGAGCGGCAGGGTAAAGGTGCCGGCGCCGCAGTACAGGTCCACGGCAAGCTCGTCTTCCTGCGGGTCGAGGGCGTCCATAACGAGCTCAATCAAAATCTCGGCGCCCTTGGTATTAACCTGGAAAAACGATGGGGCGGATAAGCGCATCTGGCCGTCAGCGATGTTCTCGGTCCACGAGCCCTCGCCGGCGAGCATCTCCACCTTGGAAACGCGGCGGGCCTTCTTCTCGCCCTTGCTCATGACGCGCACGACGCTCGTGGGGTGTGCAGCGTCTGCCAGCACGCGCGAGACCTGTGAGCGCGGGAAGGAGCCTGTGGGCGTCCAAAGCGCGATCTCGAGCGCCTTGGTGCGACGCGAAGCGCGAATGCCCACGCGCTCCAGACCCAGGTCGTGGCTGCCGCTCAGATAGTTGAGCGCGCCGACGACCGATTTGAGTGCCTTGGGAAAACGCTTATCGAACAGCGGGCATGCATCGACAGTCACGATCTTACTGGGATCGACGCCGTGCATGCCAAGGCGCACACGTCCGTTAACGAGGGCGGGCTCCAACTCAATTTTATTGCGGTAGCCCCAGTCGTCCTTGGTGTGGCGGATAGGCTGGACAAGTTCGTTGACCTGGTCGGGGGTGAACTTGCCAATGCGCTCGAGCGTGGAGCGCAGGTTTTGCTCTTTGGCGGCAAGCTGAGCAGTGCGCGAGAGATTGCCCCACGAACAACCGCCGCAGATGCCCACGAAGGGGCAGGGGGGCTGAATGCGATCGGGGCTTGGCTCCAGAATCTCGGTCGTGCGGGCGCGCATAAACGACTTGCCGTCCTGCACGACCTCGGCTTCGACGGTGTCGCCCGCCACGGCGCCTTGCACAAATGTGGCCTTGCCGTTGTCGGCATGTGCCAGACCGTCGGTGCCGTACGTCATCGATTCTATGGTGAGCTTCATGTTCCTGCCTGTCATTCGCGGTATTGTCCGCAACCATGGTAGCAGGGAAAAGCGCCCCGTATCTGGGGCATTCCTCAAATACGGGGCGCTTCTACAAACGTCTATTTCGTCTTGCCGGTAATGAGCGTCTTAAGGCCTAGGCCGATCAGGCCCAAGCCCATGCGCACGCGGCCGGGGCGATGGCGCTCGATGGCCTTGGCTTTGCCAGCGGGCTTCTTGTGACGCGCGTTGCTCTCGGGGGTTGTTGTGGGTGCCTGAGGTTGGGCTGCGGGAGCAGGTTCGGGCTCGATAACGGTCGCTTGGACCTTCTGGACCTCGGGAGCGGCCGGCTGCGGCTCGGGCTCAGGCTGGGATGCGAGCGCGGGTTCTGCCTCGGTGTCGGCTTCGGCGTTGCGATACGCGCGCTCCAGCAGAGCTTCCTGCGAGTTGAAGGGTTTCTCGTCCTTTTTGCGCTCCACCGGAACCCAGGTGCCGTCACTCGTCAGGCTGCGTGCCTTCACGTTGTCGCGCAGCTGCATGCCCATGTACTCGTGCACTAGGGCGCGGCAGGTGGGGTCGAGCACGGGGAAGGCGATCTCCACGCGGTGCTCGGTGTTGCGCGTCATCATGTCTGCCGAGCTCAGGTAGATCATGTCCGAGTCCACGCCAAAGGCATAGACGCGCGCATGCTCCAAAAAGCGTCCGACGATGGAGCGCACGTGCACGTTCTCGGTCTTGCCCGGAACACCGGGCTTGAGACACGAGATGCCGCGGATGATCATGTCCACGCGCACACCGGCACACGATGCCTCGGCGATCTTATCGATAACCTCGCGGTCGGTCAGCGAGTTGAGCTTAAAGAACACGCGGGCGGGCTCGCCGACAAGGGCGCGCTGAATCTCGCGGTCCAGGCCGCGTATGATGAGCGGTTTCAGTCCGACGGGCGCCACGCCCAGGAAGCGATAATCGCCGCGCAGGTTGCCCAGCGACAGGTTGCGGAAGAACAGGTTGGCGTCCTCGCCGATACCGGGATGGGCGGTCATGAGCATAAAGTCACTGTAGAGCTTGGCCGTCTTCTCGTTAAAGTTGCCGGTGCCCAACAGCGTGAGACGGGTAAGCGCCATGCCCTCGCGATAGGTGAGCTGGCAGATCTTGGAGTGGCACTTAAAGCCCTCGGAGCCGTAGATAACGGTGCAGCCGGCCTCTTCCAGGCGCTCGGCCCACTCGATGTTGTTCTGCTCGTCAAAGCGTGCGCGGAGCTCCATGAGCACCGTGACCTCTTTGCCGTTTTCGGCAGCATCGATGAGTGACTCGCACAGGCGGCTTTGTTTGGCCACGCGGTAGAGCGTGATGCGCAGCGAGATGCACTCGGGGTCGTAGGCTGCTTCGTGCACCAGGTCCAGGAACGGGTTCATGGCCTCGTAAGGGTAAAAGAGCAGCTTGTCGTGCTGCAGCACCTGCTCGCGGATGGAACGGGACATGTCGATGGTGGGGTTGGGCTGCGGCTTAAACGGCGTAAAGAGCAGCTCATTGCGTAGGTGCTCGGGAATCTTACCCTCAATGCCAAAGACGTAGCCCAGGTCAAGGGGGATATCGCAGGTAAAGACCGAGCGGCGAGAAAGCTCGAGCGCCTTGCGGATGGTCTTGAGCGTTGGCTTTTCGAGTGAGCCCGATACGGCGAGCACCACCGGCTGCAGGCGCAGGCGCTTCTTGAGGATGCGCTTCATGTGCTGGCGGTAATCTTCCTCCTCCTCGACGCCCTCGCCGTCCGGGTCGATATCGGCATTGCGGGTGACGCGGATCAGCGCGCGATCCAGCGGCTTGTAGGAGCCAAAGCAACTGCCGAGGCAGGCGAGGATAACGTCTTCGAGCAAGATATAGGAGTAGGTGCCGGCGGGCGAGGGAATCTCGACCACGCGGTTCATCGAGGCGGGAATCTCGATCAGGCCGAGCAGGCTTTCCTCGTCGGTGACGCCGTCCAGGCCACAAGCCAGATAGAGCGCGCCGTTGCGCAGGTTGGGGAAGGGATGGCGCGGGTCAATGACCAGCGGTGAGATAACCGGCGACACGTAGGCTTGGAAGTAGCGGGTTACAAAGGTGCGCTCCTCGGGCGTAAGCGAATCGATGCGGGCGCGGTGAACGCCCAGGGTGTCGAGCTTGCCTTCGATGCTCTTAAAGATGGACTCCCAACGGGTAAGGAGCCCGGGCATTTCGGCCATGACAGCATCGACCTGTTCGGAGGCGGTCATATTGCTCTTGTTGTCGACAGGCTGCTTTTTGAGCTCTGCCAGATCGGACAGGCCGCCCACGCGCACCATAAGGAATTCGTCGAGGTTGGACTCGAAAATCGACACGAACTTTAGACGCTCGAACAGCGGAACAGTTTCGTCGAAGGCTTCGTCAAGCACGCGGTTGTTAAAGCGCAGCCAGCTAAGCTCTCGGTTTTGCGTGTACGAGAAGTCGCGCGGCGGCTTGCGCAGCTTAGCGGCCTTTTGCTTCTTTTCGATTTTGCTCGGCATATGCATCTGTCCGTTCAGTCCCCGCAGGGGACGGTAGCCTAACTCTAATTCACTATTGTCTCAATTTAGTCGACCGCCGGCACGGACGTATCTCGTGAACGGTATCTTTACCTACTTCTTACG
>USHS01000182.1 GCA_900554585.1 uncultured Collinsella sp. | reverse complement strand
GTGCCCCAGCCCGTTTTTGAGGCTGAGGTTCCCACCGAGGCCCAGGAGGGTGGCGAAGCGGTCTTCCGGCGCATTGAGGCGTCTATCAAGGCAGCTCTTGAAGCAAATCCCGATGTCGAGGTCCTCGGAGTTGGCATCGGCGCTGCCGGTGTCGTCGACCCCAAGACGGGCGCCATCGCGTATGCCAATGAGATTATGCCCGGCTGGTCCGGCGTTCAGTTGGGGCCGCGTCTGCGCGAGGACCTCGGCCTTCCCGTTGCCGTTGTAGGCGACGTGCAGGCTCATGCTCTGGGCGAGGCCCACTGGGGCGTCGGCAAGGGCAAGTTCTCTGTCTTGTGTTTGGGCATCGGTACGGGCATCGGCGGCGCATATGTCGAGAACGGCCGCGTGATGCAGGGCTTCCATGGTGCTGCCGGCCATATGGGCCACATCGAGTGCTCGGCTGCCGCTGGCATTCCCTGCGCCTGCGGGCGTTCCGGCCATCTGGAGTCGGTTGCTTCCGGAACATCAATCGGGCGCATGTACGATGAGCGTTTTGGCCGCGTCGACCCCAGCCGTCCTTCGGTCGGCCGTGACGTGAACGACCTGTGCCGCGCAGGCGACACAAAGGCGACCGAGGTCATCCATGACGCCGGCTTTGCGCTGGGTGCCAGCTTGGGCTCGCTCGCTAACATCCTGGACCCTGAGGTCATCGTGCTTTCGGGCGGCGTGATTCACCAAGGTCCCGATTGGCGTTCACAGACGTGGAAGGACTCGGTGCACGAGGGCTATGCCAGCCAGGCGCTCGACCCGCTTCAGGACACGCCGATCCTCATCGGCTCTCTGGAGGGCGACGCGCCGCTCATCGGTGCTGCTGAGCATCTTCTTGCTTCGTTAAAGTAAACGTATCTGCTGTAGGAGCCTCCCGAGACGACATGCCTCGGGAGGCTGTTCTGAGAAAGGTTACAGCCTTATGACCGTCGATCCTTTGATTCAATCCCTGAAGGGTAAGCTCGTCGTGAGCGTTCAGGCGTATATGGGCGAGCCGCTTCGTACGCCCGAGACCATGGCTCAAATGTCCCGCGCTTGCGAGCTTGGAGGCGCCGCCGCCATTCGCTGCCAGGGCCTTGCCGACATTGCCGCCATTAAGGGCCGCTGTGAGATTCCTGTTATCGGCCTGTGGAAGGATGGGCACGAGGGCGTTTACATCACGCCGACGCTGCGTCACGCTCGCGCCTGCGTTGCTGCCGGTGCCGATATCGTGGCGATTGACGCCACCGATCGTCCGCGCCCCGATGGTAAGACGGTCGAGGATACCTTCCGCCCGCTGCACGAGGAGGGTGTGCTCCTGATGGCCGACTGTGCCACCATCGAGGACATTCGTCGTGCGGTCGACATGGGCTTCGACCTGGTATCCACCACGCTTTCTCACGGTGTCGCCGCCATCGGCTGCACCATGGCCGATGGCCCCGACCTGCCGCTCCTGCGTCAGGCGACCGAGGAATTCCCCGGCCTTCCCATCATTTGCGAGGGTCGCGTACATACGCCCGAAGAGGCTCGCGCTGCAATCGACGCCGGCGCGTGGGCCGTTGTCGTCGGCACCGCCATTACGCACCCTACGAGTATTACAAGTTGGTTCAAGGCTGCGCTTGAGGCGTAAGACGGGCCTCGTATCCGCTTGGGGCGGTATACTCAATAAAGGCAATTGATCGCGCGGGATCCGCTGGCCGGGTCCCGCGCTTATTTTAGGAGGCACACATGCAAAAGGGAGATGCCATGGATGCGGCGGAGCGCTCGGAGCGTATCCCCGATATCGTTATCATCACCGGAATGTCCGGCTCGGGCCGAACGCAAGCCATGCATGTGTTTGAGGACATGGGCTATTTTTGTATCGACAACCTGCCCCCACGCCTGATTGCCCAGCTTGCTGAGCTCGTTGGCATCAATACGGGCGTGGGCAGGCACCTTGCCGTCACCTGTGACCTTCGTAGCCAGGGCTTATTCGATGAACTGCTCGATGCTGTTGCCGCACTGGAAGAGCGCGAGATGAGCTGCGACATCGTGTTTCTCGAGGCGTCTGACGAGGTGCTGATTCGCCGGTATAGCGAAAACCGTCGCCGCCATCCCATTGCAAAGCCGGGGGAGACCACGGCCGATGCTATTCAGCGTGAACGTCTGCAGCTGAAGGGCGTTCGCGATCGAGCGGATATGATTATCGACACGAGCCGCTTGCGCACTTCTGCCTTACGTAACAAGCTTCGCATGGCTTTTTCCGAGCTGTCCGACCAGCAGCTTATGGACGTCCACGTGTTCTCGTTTGGCTTTAAGCATGGCATGCCCGTTGAGGCTGATATCATGATCGATGTTCGCTTCTTGCCTAATCCTTTCTACGATCCCGAGATGCGCACCATGACCGGTCTCGATAAGAAGGTCTCCGATTTTGTCTTGGACCACCCTAAGACCCAGGAGTTCTGGAAGGCCTGGACCCAGCTGCTCGATACGGTCATGCCGGGTTATATCGCAGAGGGCAAGCCGCAGCTTTCCATCGCTATCGGCTGCACAGGCGGACAGCACCGTAGCGTCGCCATTGCCGAGGCAACGGCCCGCTACCTGGAGGGTGCTCAGTATCATGTGAGCATCTCCCACCGTGACCTGTCGCGTGCCAACACGAAGGCATAGGTTTACATGTCGTTTACCGCTGAGGTGCGTGACGAGCTTGCGCGCTGCGAACCAGAATGCGAATACTGCGATTTGTCGACGCTTGCTGCGCTAACGCGTGTGAGCGGCACGCTTTCGCTGGCGGGCTCGGGACGGTACCGCTTGACGGTCGCGACCGAGACGGGTGCTGTGGCGCGCACGATGATTGCGCTGACGCATCGTATCCTTAAGCTCAAGACCGAATTCACGGTTCGTAAGTCGGTCCTGCACAAGGTGCGAAACTATCTCATCACCTTGCCCGATCAGCCCGATTTGGATAAGGCTCTGGTGCTGCTGGGCATTCTCGACCGTAGGGGAGGGCTCGTCGCGGGTGTGCCGCGCCACATCGTCGCCCGTCCTTGCTGCAGGCTCGCCTATATTCGCGGTGCGCTGATTGCCGGTGGCTTTGTTGCCGACCCGCGTGGCGATTTTCATTTGGAGATCGCGGTTCAGGGCGAGGAGTATGCAAAGGGACTTTGCAACCTTCTGGAGCAGATTGGAGTTCACGCCCGCGTCAATGCGCGTCGCGGCTCGTATGCCGTGTACATCAAGAGTGCCGAGGAGATTAAACGTCTGTTACAGCTGATTGGCGCCAAGCGCAGCGTTGCCGAGATTGAAGAGGCCCGCGCGGTTAAGCTGGTGAAGAACGACGTGAATCGTCGCGTGAACGCAGAGCTTGCCAACCAGACCAGAAGTGCCGGTGCCGCCCAACATCAGCTTGCGCTCATCGATGAGCTTGATCGGCGCGGTTTGCGCGAAACGCTGCCGGACGCTCTGGCAGTTTTTTGTGACTTACGCGAGCGCTACCCCGATCTCTCACTGCGAGATTTGGGGGAAATGGCCGACCCTCCTTTGTCGAAGTCGGCCTTGTATCACCGTGTTTTGCGCCTTGAAAAGCTCATTGAAGCAAGCAGGTAGTTTAAAGC
>USHS01000181.1 GCA_900554585.1 uncultured Collinsella sp. | reverse complement strand
GCTCAATCGCCTGCTTAATGCGCTCGGCCTTGTCCGCCGAGATATATCCACCGTTGAGGTAGCGCGAGACGGCGGCGCTCGAAACGCCCGCCAGCTCGGCCACATCTTTCATCTTTACCACGAGCACCCCTGTCGTTGAAATCGCTTTCACCATGATACCCAACCCTCGCCCGAAAAATATTCGACTGGAAAGGTCTCAGCGGATCATTTCAACCGCCCAGGTCGAGCAAACGCCAGCGATCCACCGCCGCGTGCATGTTTATGTCAAACGTAATGCGCACGGTACCTTCGTCCATCACCCACGGCTCACGCTCATAGTTCACGATGGTCCACGGGCGCATCATGTTGCAGATGCACTCGATGTAGAACTCGCGACGGAGCGGATAGGGAAAAGCCCAATTCCGGTCAATCCCTTACCGGCAACCACAGCGAATTAAGACTGAGCAACAACACGTCAGTAAAGTTACATACGAGCAGAAAATCGCACGCAATTTCGCCTTTTCTTTATTGAGATGTAAATTTTGACAGGCCGAATCTTACATCCATACAAATGATGAAAAGGGGCGGCAATTCAAAAGAAAAGCCGCCCCCGCAGGACGCAGGCCCGTAGGTTGACTGCGTCAATACCGCTAGATTCGGCCTAGTATCCTATCGGGTCCCAAAAGGTCAATCCAGTTAAAGACGGCAGGCAGCCCGAAACAACATCTTTCATGAATCTCCAGTCCCATCAAGCCCGATCGAACTTGACCGTCAAACCAGATACGGCCCAATCACATCAAATATCTCGCCAACCTTAGTTAAAGGGTTTTGCGCAGATGGCTTAATGTTACCCAGTTCCCTATGGTACGCGACGAGGCGCCCAGCACGCTGCAATGCTTCGCCTCGCCTATCATCCACTGCCCCAAACATCCCGTCAAGGTTCTTGCGGTACTCGATGCCCAAATTCTTCGACATCTCCTGCGCGAGGGCATGCTGGCAGTCGGACGCGGACATATGCGCGGTCGTGTAGCGAAAGTGCAGAAGCGGCCACAGCTCGAAACAGGGGTTGGACCACAACGCGTGGAAGGTCCTCGAACCACCAGAGAGCTCGTTGCACTTACGCTCCATCGCGTCGAAGTCGGACGCAGGGAAGTCGTCCTTGTCATACACGAGCCACACGTGGTCGAACGTCTCGGGCGCATAGAGGCAGTGTTCGACGGCGAAGTCGAGCAGGTCGAGCGTATGTTTGCCAGTCCCCTTAACGACTACGGCAACCTTCCGCTCGTTTGCTGCGCCCAACGCGGCGCGCACGCCCTCGAAGTAGCGAGGCTCAGTCTCCTTGCCCTCGGTCACCACGAGATGGCGCGTCATCTGTACCATGCGAGAGCGTCCCTCGCGCTTGCCGCTGCGCCAGTCCCTCGACTTTTTCGCGGCCATACTAATCCCACTCCTCAATGCACGTGAGATACGGGTCAGCACCATAGCGGCCAGACAGGTACTGCTTGTCGAATGCCGCGTTCTTGCTGACCAAGTTACCATTTGCCTCGTGGATGTCGGCGAGCGACCATAGCTGGCTCGCCTCCCCCTCGCCGCGTGCGGCAAACCATATCTCGTCGCGGCGAAAAACATCGTTTCGCATAGTGGACACGTCCTGAGACGAAAAGATGAGCTGCGCGCCGCTCTTGTTGACTTCGGGATCTTTGAACAGCAGAATCACGTAGCGCAGGAGCTTCGGATGCAACTTGGCGTCGAGCTCGTCGACAACGACGGTACCGCCGCGTTCGAGCGCCGCCAGCAGAAACGACGCCAACCCCATGAGCTTCTGAGTACCGGCCGACTCCTCGGACAGGCGCAGCTCATAGCCCTTGCCGTCCACCTCATGCTTTACGAAGACGCGCTGGCCGCGCCATTCCGGAGCTTTCTCAACCCTAAAGCCATCGATACGTACGTCAACGGCACGCAGAAAACGCGTGATCTCGAGTGAGTCATCCTCGTCGAGCAACTGTTCGAGCATCTGCTCCAGATAGGAGCTGTTGTAGTTCAGGAACACCCCATCAAGAAACCAACTGGCGGCCTCCTTGATCACCGGCGCGTCAAAGTTGATGCAGAGAAACGACAGGTATGGCAGGCTCGGGTTGAATCTCGCAGCCGTCACGAGCTTACGCAACGTGGGACCAAGCTCAACCCCTGTCCCCTCGCGCTCGAACAGCATCGCCGTGCGTGACGCCCCCAATTTGCGCCGCCACAGTCCTTCGGACACGATCTCGTCCGCATGCACGGACAGGGCATAGCGGTACTCATGCTCACCCGCGCGATAGTAGAGCTCGAACTCGGTGGGCTTAGCAGCCGACACGTCATCGAACTCGAACGCAGAGCAACGAGGTATCGAAGATCGGTTACCTTCTGGCGCATCAGTGCTGGCAGACAACAATCTGATCGGCCTTGCTACCGCCGAACGAATATAGTCAAGAGCCTCGAGCAGGTTAGACTTACCGCCAGCGTTAGGCCCGTAAACCGCAGCCACCGGAAGGAAACTCTGCCCGTCAGGACACTCTATGAGGGAGCGCTCGAACTCCCTCATCGATGTTGCCTGCATGGAAAGCACAGTTTCGTCGCGATAGGATCTATAGTTCCTGAAGGTAAACTGGCAAAGCATCGTCCTCAAAATTCCTTTCATTGTTTTGAAAAGATATTTCAGAGTTTTTATTTGATTATAGACCTTAAATAGCATCAATCAAGTGTTTGCAGCATCTGGAGCAAAGGGTACAAGGCCAAAACTCGGAAGTATGCGGCTGCGGACACGCTAATCCATGCCCGCAGCCGCAATGGCGTCAAGCCCCTATCCTCTCGGCGGGAAGGGATCATGCCCATGGGAATCCTTAGCGCGGATTCTGCCATCGGGACGATGGGAGATTAGCTCAGAGTGCTGATTAGAACTAATTTGACGACCGCGCTTTATAGCTTCGTCCTGGGTCGTCGCAACAAAGGAAGCGCGACGCGCCCTCTCGCCCTTAACCTGCCATTTGCCATCCGAACGCTTCGTAATGAGCTGATGCCTGCCTTTCATAATCACCCCGCCGTCGGCGCCGATGGCCTCGCCCGCGTAGCCGCTGAGCTCCAGGTGGTCGGCATCGGTCCAGGCTCAGCCGGGGCCCGACACGCCCGGCCCGCAGTACGTGTCGACCGCGATGATCAGGCTCTCCGCGCCCGCGGCACAAGAAGACCCGCCCAGCAAAACGCACAGGCGGGTCCTTGCACTGGATTTCCTTCAGCACGGGCGCAGGACCAAGATCAAAGCTGATAGCACCAATCCACGGCATAGTCTCGACCATCTTCTGCACAAGCTCAAGAAGAAGGTGCATCACCCTACAGCCCAAGCAGCTCCTTAGGGAACACACTTCGACAATCTTTGACACCCATGGCAAATAGAACTTTAGCGCTGGCATCCGTGCTCAGCGAATCACTCAACGTGACTGCGTTAAGCAATATTTGACGACGGAGCTTATTGAAATCATCCTTCGTCAGCACAAGCTCAAGATCATTTAAAACGTCGACGAAATTTACGTCACAGGACGGAGACACCTTCGCACAGAACAGGCGCTCATCATGTGCGCAGATGTTACGAAAATCTTTGATGTGATCGTAAGCGAGCCTCAGCCTTCGAGGGC
>USHS01000180.1 GCA_900554585.1 uncultured Collinsella sp. | reverse complement strand
GGACAAGGCGCCACACATGGTCGAGGACGTTCTGAAAACTAAGCCCGACCCCCGCCGGACAGGTCCACCGCTACTCGCAGAGCAGCTTAGCGATCTGGACGGCGTTGGTTGCCGCGCCTTTACGGATTTGATCGCCGCAGCACCAGAAGGTGATGCCGCGCGCAGCCTCGGGGTTCGAGATGTCGCGACGCACGCGGCCGACCCAAATCAGGTCCTGGTCGGAGGTATCCATCGGCATGGGGAAGCGGTCGTGCGCATCCTCGGCGCTCATGTCGTCAACCAGCTTCACGCCCGGAGCGGCAGCCAGCGCAGCACGGGCCTCCTCGACCGTAATATCGCGCTCAAACTCGAGCGTAATGCTCTCGGAGTGCGAACGCAGCACGGGCACGCGCACGCAGGTGCAGTTCACGCGCAGCTCGGGCAGGTGCATAATCTTGCGGCCCTCGTTTTGTAGCTTCATCTCCTCGGAGGTAAAGCCCTCCTCCTTGACGCCGCCAATCTGCGGAATCAGGTTGCTCGCGAGCTGTGCGGCAAATGCGCGCGGCTCGGGAATCTCCTCGCCACGGCCCAGGGCGGCCAGCTGAGCCTCGAGCTCGGCCATACCGGGGGCACCGGCGCCCGAAGCTGCCTGATACGTCGAAACAATCATGCGCTTTACGCCGGCAAGCTGGTGCAGCGGCCAGGTGGGAACCAGGCCGATAATGGTCGCACAGTTGGGGTTGGCGATAAGGCCGTGATGCCACTTGATATCGTCGGCATTGATCTCGGGCACGACCAGCGGCACCTCGGGATCCATGCGGAAGGCGTGGCTGTTGTCGACCACGACGGCGCCGCGCTTGACGGCCTCGGGCAGCAGCTCCTTGGCGATATCGTCGCCGGCAGCGCCGAGCACGATATCGCAGCCCTCAAAGGCCTCGGGGCAAGCCTCTTCAATCACGATCTGCTCGCCGCGGAACTCGACGGTCTTGCCCGCGGAGCGTGCACTTGCCAGCAGCTTGAGCTTGCCAACCGGGAACTCCTGCTCGTTGAGGCACTCGAGCATCTGGGTGCCTACAGCTCCCGTCGCGCCCAAAATAGCAACCGTGTACTGTTTCATGCTTCCCCCTTTAAAGGTTTTGGCTTTTGCCCGCACGCCGAGCAGGCTGATTATTGTTGCCAGTGTATACAAGAACGGGGCGGACACGAAACCCGCCCCGTCGAAACGAAACCGAAACGAAACGCCCCGCCGTAGATTTATGAGACATGTCCCAAAAATCCACCGGGATGGCAGCTACTTGTGGAGCGCGGCCAGGGCGGGATCAACCGGCGCGGAAGCCTCCAGATCGGAGACCTTCACAATGCCGTTTTCGTCGGAGAAGGCACGGTAAATGGTCCGAATCGCCAGGTCGAAGTCCTTCTCCTCGACACCGATAATGATGTTGATCTCGTCACAGCTCTGCGAAATCATGCGCACGCTCACGCCGGCCTGGCCGAGCATGCCAAACAGATGGCCCGAGATACCTGCACGACCGCGCAGGTTACGACCGACGGTCGCGATGAGCGCCAAGCCCTCGACAACCTCGATCTCGAGCGGCTCGACCTCCTGCTGAATGTCGCCCACAAGCGAGTACAGCGAGTCGTGCACATCCTGCTCCTGCACCACGGCGCCAAAGCGGTCGACACCGGTGGGCATGTGCTCGACGGAAACGTCATAGCGCTCGAAGACCGAGAGCGCGCGGCGCATAAAGCCGACGCGCGGCTTGGTGCGGTCGCGGGCCACGTTGATGGCGACAAAACCGCGCTTGCCGGTCACGCCGGTAATGATGGGCTCTGCCTCGCCCTCGTCAGCCGTCTCGCTAATGATGGTGCCGGGGTCCTGCGGCGCATTGGTGTTCTTGATGACCAGCGGAATACCCGCCTCACGCACGGGGAACACGGCCTCCTCATGCAGGACGCTTGCGCCCATGTACGAAAGCTCGCGCAGCTCCTCGTAGGTAACGCGCGCAATGGGCTGAGCCTCCGGAACAATACGCGGATCGGCAGAATAGAAGCCCGAGACGTCGGTCCAGTTCTCGTACAGGTCGGCGCCCAGGCACTTGGCCAGGATCGAGCCCGAGATATCGCCGCCGCCACGGTCGAGCAGCTTGATCTGGCCCTCACGCGTCGCGCCGTAGAAACCGGGCATAACAAAGCCACCCTGTTGACCGTACTCCTGCACTAGCTCGGAGGTGCGGTTCATGCTGAGCGTGCCGTCGTGATGGAACGCCACAACCGTCGCGGCGTCCAGGAACGGCAGGCCTAGGTACTCGGCCATCAGGCGAGCGGTGAAGTACTCGCCGCGGCTCACAAGCTCCTCGGTGGAGTAGCCGCCCGAGCGGGCGCGCTCGGCAAAGGCTGCGAACTCCTCGCGGATGGGATAGGCGAGCTCCAGCTCGTCAGCGATATCAAAATAGCGCTGGCCAATGTCCTCGAGCAGTTCCTCGCACGACACGTGGTACTTAACGTGCGCGTTAACCAGGTAGAGCAGGTCGGTCACCTTGGTGTCGCCCTTAAAGCGGCGACCGCAGGCGGAAACCACCACAAAACGGCGGGCCGGGTCGGCATCGACAATGGCCTTGATCTTCTTGAAGTGTTCGGCGTCGGCGACCGACGAGCCGCCAAACTTGGCAATTTTTATCATGGGCTGGAGGTTACCTTTCTAAAAGCCTCTGCGAACCTATTTTGTGCGCTCTGATACCATGGTTTCACCGATTGGGACCAAGGCATCCGAGGAGCAGTGTTATATGGGAACTTATCATAGTACACGAGGACGCACTTTATCGTGCTCAAGTAAGGTGGCAATCCGCACCGGCATCGCTCCCGACGGGGGTTTGTTTGTCTCGGACGAGCTTGGCACCCAGCAGGTCGATATCAGCTCGCTTGCAGATAAATCGTACTTTGAAATCGCTCAAGATGTGTTGGGAATGTTACTGAATGATTACACGGCCGAAGAAATTTCGGCGTGTGTCGACGAGGCATACCGCGGCACGTTTGCGAGTGAAGAGGTCACGCCGCTCGTCAAACTCGATGCCGCACCGGGCACCGACGCTCCTCAAACCTATGTGATGGAGCTCTTTGGCGGCCCCACGAGCGCCTTCAAGGACGTCGCCCTGCAGATGCTCCCCCGCCTCATGGCCCGCACCTCCGCCAAGGACGGCGGCGCCGAGCGCATCATGATCGTCACCGCCACGTCGGGCGACACGGGCAAGGCAGCACTCGCCGGCTTTGCCGACGCTCCGGGCACGGGCATCACCGTCTTTTATCCCGAGGGCAAGGTCAGCCGCGTCCAGAACCTGCAGATGTCCACTCAGGAGGGCGATAACGTCGCCGTCTGCGGCATCCGCGGCAACTTCGACGATGCCCAGAGCGCCGTCAAGCGTATCTTTGCCGATAAGGAGCTTGCCGAGCGCCTGGAGGCCGCTGGCACTGTGCTTTCGAGCGCCAACTCCATCAATGTCGGCCGTCTGGTACCGCAGGTTGTCTACTACTTTGCCGCCTATGCGCAGCTGCTGCGCGCCGGCGCCATCAAGGCCGGCAACGCCGTGGAGTTCTGCGTACCGACCGGCAACTTTGGCGATATCTTGGCCGGCTACTACGCCAAGCGCATGGGTCTGCCCGTCGCCAAGCTCGTCGTGGCGAGCGACAAGAA
>USHS01000179.1 GCA_900554585.1 uncultured Collinsella sp. | reverse complement strand
TCATCGCACCTAAGGCAACCAGCAAACCGCCAGCTAAACCACCCTTTATCGCTTGATCCACGAGGTCTCGGGGCGGCAGATAAGTCGCGCATTGTTGTAGGCCATGTCGAGCGTGAGGCAGGTGCGTGCGGCGTAGAAGCCGTCCTCGCGCTGGATGGTCAGCGCCAGCTCGGGCTTGTCGCCGGTTAGGCACAGCGGTAGCAGCAGCTGGATCCGACCACCGTAGAACTGCGGCACCGCGAGCGTGTAGTTGGCTGCGGCGCGGCGGGCTGCCTCGACGACGGCGCCCTCAAAGGCGCGGCGCAGCAGCAGCGAGTTGTCCTCCCCCATCAGGCTGGCGGGGATGCGCGTCAGGTTCTCCTCGTCGCCCAGAATGTGGTCGATGTTGGAGCGGATGGGCAGGCGGTAGTCAAAGACCAGCTCGGAAGGATCCTCAGCAAAGCGTACGCGGCACGGCAGGTACTCAAACGAGACCAGCATGGGGTCGCTTTCCTTAAAGAAGCCCTTCAAAAACCAGCGCTGGCGTGCGTCGGGCTTGGTGTTAGGCTCAAACAGACCGTAGATGGTCTCGTAGCGGCGTGTGTACAGCCCGGTGTTAAACAGACAGCGGTCGTCGTCGAACACTAGCGGCAGGTTGGACGGTGCGGTCTGGTCAACGTCGCGCTCAGTCAGGAACACCGCGCGGCTAAACGAAAACGACAGGTAGTTTTTGAGGATGCGGTTGCTGGGACCCCAGTCCTCGGGATCGGCGAGGTCGACTAGGCGGTCGTAACAGGGCTCGGGCAAAACGCAAAGTCGTAGACATTGCTGCACAGGGTGCTGGGGATTTCCATGTGGTGTCCAATCCATTTCATAGCTGGCGTGCGGATGCTTAGATTCTATATGTGCAACACTTCGCCAGCACGCAAAACGCGATTGCGTTGAAGCTCATCGGCGAATTTAATGTTCGTGCGGTGACCAGAAACGAGGCTCTGGACCCAGGCAGAGTATTTTGATTCTCTTATATGCGCTTTTATGTCATCTCAATTGCAAGCGCTCACTTGGAGTAAGCCACCGCTACGATCGCTCGAGCAGTGCTTGCAGGTCTCTGGCGAAGCGCTCGGCGGGGATGCCGTAGTCCTCGCTGCCGGCACACTTCGAGAAAAATCTACAGTTGAAATGTTCCATCTCGTGCCATTGCGGCTTCTCGCTCATGTCGATACATGCGGGATCGAGCATACGTGTCAGGTCGTTCATGCAGCCCATCGCCCGCCTGCCGTGGGTCTTGTTGAGGCTGACCCCTCCGGCTAGCTCGAGGTAGCGCTCGGCGTCGAGGCCGGCGCTGACGATGGCGCCCTCTACGAGCCGGAGGGCCACTTTGTCGATATGTTTCCAGTCGGCAGCGGCCATCCTGGTTATGGCGCACAGCCTTGTTGCCGCGTTCGATGCGACGAGCAGCTTGCGCTGTCCGAAATCGACGCGCGTAAGATCCCAACAGAAAAGCAGCTCGACCTCCTACGCGGCCGGCAGGGCACCGGCAGACGTAATCTTCCTTACGACTTCGGTCAATCCTATCTCCACAGCGGGCTTCCTTCGCGACGGTTGCTCACGACGCGATTATACGGCACAAGGGAGTCGAGGACCTCGCAGCGAGGTAGCGTGGGAGAGACAGTGATATGTCGGCAAGCGTAACCATGGGCAAATCATATAACTGGTTGCGTACTGCTACCGGATGAGGTCCGCCAGACACAGCTCGCCCTTGGGGATCTTCGAAAGTCGCTTGTATTCCTTAGCGGCTGCCGTAAGCGAATCGGCATCCCAATAACTTTTGAGGAGGCCTTCCCTCTTCACCTCGTGCATGCCGAGCTCCTGTTTGCAGAAGTCGCTCGGTTTCATGCGTCCGCCGTGCCAGCGTCTCCACGAGCCCTCTCGAATAATGGCCAGCACCTCTATCTCGGGATGGGTCACGTAGCTAACCACCGGGAAGCGGCCGGCGTACAGGTTGCCGAGTTTGAAGCGTTCTTTCCTCGAGTCCAGCACCCTGACGATGCAGACTGGCCAGTCATAGTCTAAGTTGAGGTAGTTATCTTGGATATCGGAGGCTTTGCGCAGGCGGGTGACGTCCACGACGTCGGCCTCTGAAAAGACGAGCGCGTCCGCCTCGAGGAGAATGTCCACGGCCACCTGTTCCGCTGTCCCCTCGCAGGAGATGATCGGATGATATCCCGCAAAGCGAAAACCGTTATCACCGCTCATCGGACACCTCCTCTGCGACGAGCTCTTTAAGCGCGCGCACGTCGGCGTAGCGCGGAGCGGTCCCCTTCACAAAGTTCGAGGCGAATACCTCCGATTTCTTGTTCTCGATGCGTTTCACGCGGTCGGCGTACTTCACCACGCGCGCACCGCTGTTGCGTCGGGCGAGAAAGAACACGTTGTCCTTGCGGTGCACGTGATCGAGGAGCTGCGGGTAGTGAGTCGTGAAAACCAGCGTCGCGCCGTTGGGGTTGGTCCCGCGGGCGGCAAACAGATCAAGCACGACGTTAACCAGTTGGCGGTTAAGGTGGTTCTCCACCTCGTCGACTAAAAGGTAGCCGCCGGAGCGCAGGACCCTCATTGCGCGCTGCACCAGCCCTAGGCCACGTACAGTGCCGGAGGAGAGCACCTCGGTGAGCCCCCGCTCGGAGATCGTGATGGGCTCGCGACCTGTAAACGTCAGTACGAAGGCGCGACCGGAGTCCCGGACCTCGAGGTGCTCGATGCCAGAGTCGAAAACACGAAGCACGTCGTCGAGACCGTTGAATTGCTCAGTGAGGCGGAAGCCACCGTCGCGCAATGCTATCGCTCGGATGCGATGGCCGAAGTCCTTGGCGAGCACAGCGGCTGCGACGGAAACGTCAGGCGGCGTAAGCGCCGCCCAAGAGTCCGGCATCTGAGCACGGTCGCACAGCGGGGACGCGAGTTTCTCGATTTCGGCCCAGGATGCCAGGGTCGAGCGCTTGAGGGCCTTGGCTGGCAGCGAAGAAATCACCTCATCGGAGAACGTCAGCTCGGGACCGTCGTCGCCTCCTTCGACAGTCTGCAGCACCGACTCGAGCAAGTAAAGACGATCTGCGTGCCATATGACGCACTTGAGCTTGGACGGGCCGTCGAACGCGGCGGGGAACGTTGATGGGAGCCCGCCGCCGCGCGCCGGAGAGCCGTCAACAATGCGGCAGGCGAGCTCCAGCAGGTTCAGTGCTGTTGTCTTGCCCGTAGCGTTAATGCCCGCCAGCGCAACGACGCTATTCACGTAGAGATGGTCCGCCAGTTCGAAAGCCGACTCATCGGAGGCCGTCACGCGGTCGGAGGCGAACAGGTCGATTTCGAATAACCCGTCTTCGAACATCGAGAGATGGTCGAAGCAAACCTTTAACAACTTCATCTCAAGCCTTTCGAATACTTGAAACAGATTTTATGGCTCAAGTATAACACATGAAGGATATCGCGAATTAAGCCTGCCACTAGGCAGAAAAGGCTTATCCGCATTGCCGACCTCGTCGATATACAGGTTCAAATGCTTAGACATTTGATCAAATCGTACAAAAATGGCGAGGTACGTACCTCGCCGATCTGGCACCTCCAAGACGACAGTCTCTTCGGTGGTTAAATTCTCTCACGCTTCAGGAGCTTTTAGAGCTGCATCGATTAGATCCGCGCCGTTGTCGAAGC
>USHS01000178.1 GCA_900554585.1 uncultured Collinsella sp. | reverse complement strand
CAGAGGTGGACTCGACGAAGGTGGTGATGGAGGAGACGCCCATAAAGCCACCGGCAGCAGCGGCCACGGAGTCGACGACCAGGATGGGGCGGATGTCCTCGACATTGCCGTCCTCGGTCAAGAACTCGCCCTGCTTGGCGACGGCCATCGCGGTGCCCATGGTGTCGAAGAAGTCGCTCATGAGCAGCGAGAAGGCAACGACGAGCAGCATCGGGTCGGTCAGAACCTTCACGATGGCCATGTTGCCATCAGCGGTGCTGGCAAACGGGGCGCCAAAGGTCGAGAAGTCGAGCGGAGCGATGAGGCCCTCGGGCGCATGGGTGACGCCCAGCGGGATACCGGCGATAACGGCGACGATGATGCCGATGAGCAGCGAGCCCGGCACGTTGCGGGAAGCCAGGGCAACCGTCACGACGATGGAGATGATGCCGACGATAAAGGTGGGGGAGGCGATGTCGCCCAGGCCGACGAGCGTACCGGCGCCAGCGGTGATGATGCCGGCGTCGCACAGGCCGATCATGGCGATGAACAGGCCCAAGCCAACCGAGATGGCGTGGCGCAGGACCACGGGGATGGCGTCCATAATGGCCTCGCGCAGGCCGCACAGGACGAGCAGCAAGATGACGATACCCTCGAGGAAGATAACGCTCATGGCAACGTGCCAGTCGCCGCCGCACATGGTGGTGGCGATGCCCGCGATCATGGCGTTGATGCCCAGGCCCGAAGCGCAGGCGAGCGGGCGGTTGGCGAAGATACCCATGCAGATGGTCATGATGCCGGCGCCCAGGCAGGTGGCGCAGGCGAGCGCTCCCGCATCGATGCCGGCGCCCGAGAGCACCGCGGGGTTGACGGCGATGATGTAGGCCATCGCCAGGAATGTTGTCAGTCCAGCGCGAAGTTCGGTCCCGATTGTGGACTTGCGCTCACTGACGTGAAAAAGTTCGTCCATGCATACCCTTTCCTTGTTCGGCCCCGAGTTTAGGCCGATTGACACGAACGCTCCCACTATAGCCCCTTTACGACGCTGTTGTTCCTCGCATGTTGATGTTCGGCGCTTTGTGACAGACGGACGGTATTTTTCGCATGAAAATGTGTGGGTACCGTATACTTAAGCGGTTACAACGACCCCTATGGAGGAACGTATGATTAAAGAGCTTTGCCACGACGAGGCTATCCTGTCCCAGCGTTGCGAGGTTGCGACCGTCGAGGACGAGTCGGTTGCTCAGGACCTGATCGATACCATCAAGTCGCTCGACGATGCCGGCTGCCTTGCCGCTAACCAGATTGGCGTTACCAAGAAGGTCTGCGTCTACCTGGATGACGCCGGCGAGCCCCACGTGCTCTACAACCCCCGTCTGGTGTTTGGCCTGGGCGCCAGCAAGATGGAGGAGAGCTGCCTGACGCACGACGAGATCACCAAGTCCACGCGCTATATCAAGTGCAAGATTGCCTTTGACCAGATCGTCGACGGCAAGATGAAGGAGTGCCGCCGCGACTACGCGGGCTTTGAGGCACAGATGATCCAGCATATGATCGATCACTGTCTAGGAAAGTTGGTCTAAGGGGACCAAAGCACCGCACCTTGCCGCTCAATCGTCGCTCGCGTACCTTAAGTACGCTTCGCTCCTCTTTCGTGGCAATCTGCGGCACTTTGACCTCTTAGACGACCTGCGGGGTTAACTTGGTTGAGTTTATCCTGCTTGAATAGCCCGGGCGTGACATTGTTGTCATGTCCGGGCTTTTGTGTTTAGCGCCTCTTTGATTGGTGACAATAAGCTTAGAAAGAACGTAAAGCTAGGAGGCGCTATGTGCACGAGCATTCGATTTACCGATAATTCTGGCCACATGTATCTGGGCCGCAACCTCGACTGGAGCTTTGACTACGGCCAACAGGTTCGCGTGATGCCGCGCGGGTTTCACATCCCGTATTCGTTTATCGACGACGCGACAGCGGCACACGCGGTGATCGGTATGTGCATCGATTACAAGAACTATCCCATGTTCTTCGACTGCGGCAACGATGCGGGCCTCGCCGTGGCGGGTCTCAATTTCCCGGGTTATGCCGAGTATGCCGAGGACCCTGTCGACGGCAAGACCAATATCGCAGCCTATGAGTTTCCCCTGTGGGTGGCAGTGACGTTCTCGACGGTCGACGAGGTCGAGGCTGCGCTGCGCGACACGGTGATTGTCGCCAAATCTGCCGGAGAGGGGCTGGGCGTGTCGCTGCTCCATTGGATTATCGGCGACAGCCAGCGCAGCATCGTGGTCGAGATGATGGCTGACGGCCTGCATGTATACGACGATCCGGTCGACACCCTTGCCAATCAGCCCACCTTCCCGTGGCACATGGAAAACCTGCGCACCTATATCACGGCCACAAGCGATTTTCCGCAGACGGCGACATGGCGTGGCGCCGAGCTCAAGCCCTATGGCGCGGGTGCCGGCATGCGCGGTATTCCTGGTGACTGCTATTCGCCGAGCCGTTTTGTAAAGGCGGCGTACCTCAATGCCAATTATCCGCAAAAGGAGAGCGAGACCGAAAACGTCGTCCGCATGTTCCGTTCACTCGAGGGCGTGGTGATGATCGAGGGGGCGTCCAGGATGGGCGATGGCAAGTTCGAGAAGACTATCTATACCGGATGCTTTAGCGCGCGCACGGGCAATTATTACTACGCGATGTATGGGGATCCGTCGATTCGCTACGTGAGCCTGATGGATGCCGAGGGCGCGAGCCCCGATAGGCTCGTGGTTCCCGAGCCGCGTCGTTCGTAGCCGTTGGCTTTACTGCAATGCAAAGCGGCCCTGCGTCTCCCGTGAGATGCAGGGCCGCTGTCGTTGATTTGTGGCGTCGCTAGAAGTTGGCGTCGTTGAGCTGTTCGCTCTCGAGGTCGTCGAGCTGTTGCTGTTCGGGCGTATCGGCGACGCTCTCGAGCAACTCGGTGGGGTCGACGTTCATGTTTCTGCCGGCTTCGTTGCCGTTGACCAGGTCGTCCGAGAAGATATCGACTTCCATTTCCTCGGCTTCCTCGATTTGGACCTCGAGTGGCACCTGGGTGCGTACGAGCTTGACTGCTGGACGCATGCGGGCAAAGAGCGGTACGTACTCGATGATGATGGCCGAGTTCTCAAGACCGTACCAGCGTGCCGGGCTTCCGCAGGCGCGGCGGACGGCATACTTGATGGCCATCACGCGATGGTCGTTGCGGTTGATATCCGTCTCGGGAGCAAGCATCTTGCGCAGCATGCAAAAACGGAAGTCGCCCACGTTGCCGCGCGTCTCGTAGATGGAGTAGGTGTGATGCTGCGGCGGCAGCTCGCCCGATGCCATCAGGTCGCCAACGATCTGGCGCAGGTAGGCGTTGATGCGTTGATTGACCTTAAAGCCCAGGTCCAAGCGCACGCGGAATAGGAAGTCTGTGCCAAAGGTCTCGACGGAATACTCGTGCGTATGGGGCTCATCGGTGACATGCACGTTGATGAACCAGTATGCCTTGGCGCGCTTGGGATGCTTATCCAAGATGGAGTAGAGCACGTCGCGGTCGAGCGTGAGCGGGTCGGGGCTGTTGGTGAGAAATACCAGATTGTCAGCGAGCACGGGATAGGTCTCGTCATTGCGCAGGCGGCCGAGCTGGTCGATGTACTTGGAGACGGGCAGCAGAATCGTCTGCGTGCGCTCGATGGCGGTGCCGCG
>USHS01000177.1 GCA_900554585.1 uncultured Collinsella sp. | reverse complement strand
ATTCGGAGGTCGATCCCTGATTGGTGTTGTCGCGAATCGTTTGCGCGTCGATCACCTGGCGGGTCTGCTCCTCGTCGATCTGGTGGCGGTACTTGGATATCGTGTCCTGCGCATCGTCGACACTTGTTTGCGGAATGCCCGCCTTGAGGCGGTTTTGCGTGTCTTCGGGCAGGTCGGACAGCTTGATGCTGGTTTCGCTTTCGAGCCAGTGGAGCTTGAGTCCGAGCGGCTTGCCGGGCAGGCCGCGCCAGACGGCGACATTGCCCTGGTAGGTACCCAGGTAGTACGAGCCAGTGACACCCGTGTAGGCCCAGATGCCAGCTGCCAGCACAAAGACGAGGGCCAGGATGGCGGCGATAGTAATGTTGCGGCGACGCACGCGTTGCGCCTCGCGCATAACGCCATCGTCAACCAGGTCAACGACTACTACGGTCACGTTGTCGTGGCCGCCGGCGGCAAGCGCCGCGTCCACTAGGTTGTCGACGCAGATTTGCGCGGTTGAGGACTGCGTGGCGATGTTCTCGATATCGCTATCGGGAATCATGCTCGAAAGGCCGTCAGAGCAAAGGATCAGGCGGTCGCCTTCCTCGATATGCAGAGTGAAGTGGTCGGCATACATGGCGGGGTCCGAGCCCAGCGCACGGGTGATGACCGAGCGGTTGGGGTGGACGCGCGCCTCGTCTGCCGTAATCTCGCCGGCGTCCACGAGCTCCTCCACGTAGGAGTGGTCGCGGGTCACGCGGATGAGCGTGCCCTCGTGGAGCAGGTAGGCGCGAGAGTCACCCACGTGGGCGATGGCGAGCGTGTCGTTTTCGATATAGGCGCAGGTGGCTGTGCAGCCCATGCCGGGCTTGCCCAGGCCGTTCAGGGCCGCCTCGATTACGGCGGCGTTGGCTGCCTCGACGGCTGCGGCCAGGCGTGCTGCGTCGGCGGACTGCGGGGCCGTCTTGGCAATAGTCTCGACGGCGATGGAAGAGGCTACCTCGCCGGCGGCGTGACCGCCCATGCCGTCGCATACGCAAAAGAGCGGCGACTGCACCAGGTAGGAATCCTCATTGTGCGGGCGTACGCAGCCAACGTCAGAGCGGGCGCCCCACATGAGTTGCGTGGTGGTGCCGGCATCATAGGTCGAGTCGGTCTCGATGCGCTCCTCGGTCAGGGGCTCAAAGCTCATGGTCGAGCCGGGGTCTTTGAGCTTGGCCTCAACGGCGGCAACGTCGATCTCGGCTGTGTCACCGGGAGAGACGGTGTCGGCATCGTTGCTCGGGTCGTTGACGTTGGGCGTGGCTGGCTCTTCGGTTGTACGGTCGACAGGTTCGTCGTCTTGCGGGGCGACGGCTGCAGACTCGGGCGTCGCGAAGTGCGCGGGCGCGGGCGTGCCGTGGGATTGGGAGACATCCTCCGTCGTTGCTGCGGGTACGTCTTCGGTTGCAGACTGCATGGCTTCGGGCGCCGATGCGTCCGCGGGGGAGGGCGCCGCCGCGGGTTCCGGTGCAGATGCGGACTCGGGCGCTGCGGCGGGTGCCGGCGCTACGGGAAACCCCGGTGCCGCGGGCTCGGGAGCCGCAAATACCGCGGAGCTCTCGGTAATCGCCGTGGCGACGGGTTCGGCAAAGTGAGCCGGCGCGGGCATGTCTTGCGGGACCGCGGGCTGCTCGGCAGCGGCGTGCACGCCGATGGGGGTGTTACCGCCGTCAGCGTTGTCCTCGGTATCCTCGTCGTCGGTCAGCGTCGGATATTCTTGCGTTACATGCGAAAGAGGCAGGGAGAACACAGTGTCCTCGGGCTCCACGGGCGCATGGCCCGCCGGGGCGGCATGAGCCGGCGCGGTCGCGGGGGCGGCCGACGTCTCTGGCATGGTTGCGGACTTGTTCTCCTCGTCGATCATCGACGGTTCACCTTCATGACCACGTCGCCAATCTGGACTTCGTCGCCCTCGCGCAGCGTTGCGGGTTCCACCAGCTGGCGGCCGTTGACGAGCGTGCCGTTAAGCGAGTTGAGGTCCTCGATAATAAGTGCCGGACCCTGCAGCGAAAAACGCGCATGCGAGGCCGAGACAAACGGTTCGTTGATGCAGATGTCCGACGACGGCGAACGGCCGACGATGACGGGGCCGAGCATATCCACGTGGATGCCGCGGATGCCGCGCGGGCCCTTGTCCACATCGATCGTCCAGATGGCCGAGTCGCGGCGCTGGCCGCGGACGAGCCCCACGCCGGTCTTCATGACGGCAAACAGGAAGATATAAAGCAGGACGACCAGGACGATGCGGCCTGCAAACAGGACGATATCGATGTTCATAAGCGACTATCCCCTAAATTCGAACGTGCTCAGGCCAAACGTCAGCAGATCGCCGTTGCGCAGCGGGCAGCGCGTGATGCGACGGTTGTTGACGAGCGTGCCGTTGGTGGAGTTGAGGTCCTCGATCGACCAGTCCGAGCCGGTAAAGGTGAGCTGGGCATGACGGCGCGACACGTTGGGGTCGCGCAGGGCGATGTCGGAAACCGAGCGCTCGCGACCGATGGTCACCTGTGCGGAGGTGATGGCGTGGCTCTCGCCGCTCACGACGTCGACGAGCTGGGCGAGCGGACGCTGCGGGGCGCGAGAGCTTGCCATGTTGGAGGCGATGCTGGCTGCGGCGCCAAGGCCAGCGGCGGCGCCGGTCGCGGCGGCTCCGCCCATGCCGGCAAGCGCGTCGCGCGAGACGGTTTGGGGCACGGGAATGGGTGCGGCGGCGGGATCGGGCATATTGGGCGCAAAGGGGTCGGCCACGGCAAGCGGGTCGGGAGTGGCAGCACGAGGTGCCGGCTGCTGCTGCGGCATAGCAGCGGGGTGTTGCTGCGGGGCGGCAAACTGCTGCTGGCCGGCGCGCGGGGCGCTGGCGGCACGGCTCGCGGCTGAGTTGTTCTGGCCCAGGCCGTTTTGGTAGGCGCGCTCTTCCTCGTACAGGCGACCGAGCGTAGGGGCATCGACGTTCTCGGCAAAGACCGAGAACTTGCCGCCGCGCAGCTGCGGGTCGATCATAAAGCGAACGAGGGGCTCGCCGACAAAGACGTAGCGGCGCTTTTCGGCCTGCGCTTTCACAAACTCGCGGACCTCGCGCGAAAGCTCGGGATAGAACGGGGCGAGCATGGGATCGTCGTCGGCGGCAATCAGGATGGTATAGAGCGCCGGCGCGGTGTTGACGCCGTTGATCACCAGAGTCTGATCCTCCATGTCGCGAGCGGCCTGCTTGGCAAGCTTCTTAAAGGAGAACGGGGCACGGGTGGCACCGAAGATGCCGGCCACGTGGTCCTCGAAGATGTTCAGGAAGTTCACGAAAGATCACTCTCCGTATAGGTTCTTTGGTATCCGAGCAAATAAAGGCATATCCCGACGATTATAGAGGATAGGATTCCCGTAACCGCCGCCTTGGCGACGACCGGGCCCGCAAGGCTGGCAATTTCCATATGGTGTGCAAGACAAAACGATACGGCCGAGCCGATGCCGGCGACGGCAATTGCGACGATGGCGGCAAGGTTCGATCCCTGCTCGGCGCGCTTGGCATGAGCATTGAGCAGCAGCGATGTTGCCGCGGCTATCGCTGCAACCAGCACGATTGCAGCGAGAAGGAGCGCGTCTCCCAGCGCTGCGACGACATTGCTAAGCCCCAGTACGCCTCCCGCAGAGAGAGCCGCTGCAGCAAGGCGGGCAAAGAG
>USHS01000176.1 GCA_900554585.1 uncultured Collinsella sp. | reverse complement strand
GCCATGTACCACTTTGTGACGGGCTTTACGGCCAAGATCCCCGGCACCGAGGTCGGCGTCACCGAGCCCACGCCCACGTTCTCCTCGCTGTTTGGCGAGCCGTTTATGCCGCTCGATCCCATGGTCTATGCCAAGATGCTCGGCGAGCGTATCGCCGACGGCCGCACGCGCGTCTATCTGGTCAACACCGGCTGGATTGGCGGCGGTTATGGCGTGGGCCATCGCATCGAACTGGCCTACACGCGCGCCCTGGTGGCCCGCGCCCTCGACGGTACCATCGAGGACAGTGAGTTCGTGCACGACGATATCTTTAATGTCGACATTCCCACTACGTGCCACGGTGTGCCCGACGGCATCCTTGTGCCGCGCCAGTACTGGCAGAGCACCGCGCGCTACGACGAGGCAGCGCACAACCTGGCGGTGATGTTCGAGGAGAACTTCGAGAAGAAGTACTCGCACCTGCCCGAGTCCGTTAAGGCCGCTGGTCCGCACGCTCAGGTGCCCGCCGACACCCGTCATCGCGGACGCGGCCTGCTGGGGCTCCGCCACTAGCGTCGCCTCAGACCCAAAACCACCACAAAGGGGACAGGCACCTTTGTGGTGGTTTTGCTCGCGCGGATGACTCGGGTTACAATATGCCTGACATATCGCCCCCTTCTCCGGATGGGGGCAGCGTAAGCGCTCTTGTGGCGGCACCGTAGGACTTTGAAGGTGGCCGTCGTAAGGGCGCTTTTTGTTTGGGTGCCCTCGCTCGGGCGCGAATCGTGAAGGGAGCATGTATGAAGAGCTTTATTGCCGAGGATTCATTTTGGGAGCTGTTTCCTCAGGCGGCGGTCGGTGTTGTGGTCGTGGAGGGTATGAAGCCCGCGGCCCAGATACCTCAAGAGGATGTGGACGCGATAGCGGCGCTGCTCGACCGTGCCAATATCGATGCGGAGCGTCATCTGACCAGCGATACAATCAGCGAGAACGCACCGGTCAAGGCATGGCGCGAGGCCTATCGTCTGTTCAAGACCAAAAAGGGCGCGCGCTGTTCAATCGAGAACCTGCTCAAGCGCGTGCTCAAGGGCAAGCCGGTGGGCCACATTACGCCCGCGGTGGATATCTATAACACGGTGTCGCTGTCCTATGCACTGCCCGTGGGAGGCGAGGATCTGAATGCGATTGAGGGAGACCTTCGCTTGAAGGTGACCGACGGCGGGGATGCGTTCCTGCCGCTTGGCGAGGAAGCGGACGACCCGACGCTGCCCGGCGAGCTTGCCTACATTGACGATGCAGGTGCCGTGTGCCGCTGCTGGAACTGGCGCGACGGCGTGCGAACGGCCCTGTCCGACGATTCGGCCGACGCGTTCTTGGCGATTGAATGCGTAGAGCCCGAGCGCATGGGGGACTGCCAGGCTGCCATCGACCGTCTTGCCGATTTGCTCGAGCGCTATCTGGGAGCGACGGTTGTCGTTAAGACGCTTGTGACCCGCGACAATCCCTGCGTGGAGCTGTAGCAACTTCTGCAAATCATACTCGCCGGTCAAAACACCACAAAGGTGCCTGTCCCCTTTGTGGTGGTTTTTATGTTGATGAGTTAACAAATAGGGCGCGCAGTGCTGGCGGCCGCTGGGTACGGTTAAGATGTTTACCCGTTAGCATTATGCAAGCGAAAGGCGGTCGTCTCCCATGCAGCAGAGCGACGAGACACGTTTCGAGGACTTTGTCGGACTGATCAGCGGACTCTACAAGGAGATCCAGCGCATTAAGACATCTGAGGGCGCAAGGCTGGGCCTTAAGGGCTCCGACATCATGTGCCTGTACTATCTTGAGCGCAGCAAGGACGGCCTGACTGGTGCCGACCTCGCCCGCATGGCTGGCGTGACCCGCGCTGCCGTCTCGCGCACGCTGGCGCATCTGGAGGAGGGCGGCTACGTCGAAGTCGACGATTCGGGCGATGCCGCCGTTAAGTATCGCGCCCCGGTTCGACTGACCACGTTGGGCGGCGAGAGCATGAACGAGGCCGATTGCATTATTCGTGAAGTGCTCGACACCACCGGCAAGGCCATGGGCGTGGAGCAGCGTGAGCAGATGTATGCGTCGCTGCGTACGATTCTCAACACCTTGCGCGAGCTGTAGGGCCGCCTGGGCATTTGCTTCCCATTAACAACTGCATCGTCCCGTTTAAGCGCGTATACCGTGCCGGGGCATTGCTGTCAAAATTCCCTGCGCGAGGTCCGCGCAAGAAAGGATTCGCTATGTCCGTCCGCATTATTACCGATTCCGCAAGCGATATGTCGCCGGCCGAGCATCCGGCACTGGCCGTTTTGCCGCTGTCCGTCACCTTTGGAACCGATGTGTTCATGGATGGCATCGACATCGATCACCAGCGCTTTTACGAGATGCTCGTGGAGCGCGATGAGCTGCCCAAGACCGGCCAGGTCAACCCGTACGCGTTTTCGCAGGCTATCGCCGAGGTTCGCGAAGCCGGCGATGAGGCTGTGATTATTACCGTGGGCGCAAAGCTTTCGGGCACCAATCAGAGCGCCCGTACCGCACTAGCCGAGGCGCCGGGCGGCGATGTGTACGTGGTTGATAGCAACAACGTCACCCTGGGTGAACGCATCCTGGTTGAGTATGCGCTGCGCTTGGTGGACGAGGGCCGTAGCGCGGCCCAGATCGCGGCGGCGGTCGAGGCCGTGCGCGACCGCGTGGTGGTTATTGGCCTGCTCGAGACGCTGGAGTACCTGGTGCGCGGCGGTCGCCTGTCTGCTGCCGCCGGCGCCGTGGGTACGCTGCTCAACGTAAAGCCTGTGGTAGCTGTCGAGGACGGCCTGATCGTGCAGCTGGGCAAGGCACGCGGTTCCAAGAACGGCCGCAACCTGCTGAACCAAAAGGTCGAAAAGGCGGGCGGCATCGACTTTTCCATGCCGCTGGCGCTCGGCTATACGGGCCTTTCGGATGCGGTGCTCAAGAAGTATATCGAGGACAGCGCGGCACTGTGGGCTGGCCACACCGAGGGCGAGCTGCCCGTTCACACCATCGGTGCCACCATCGGTACCCACGTAGGCCCCGGTGCCGTAGCCGTAGCCTTCTTCCAGCCCGCCAACTAACCAACCTGCCAACAAATGATCCCTTGGGGACGGAGGAAAACGGATCATCGACCGCACGGAGGCCGCGAATGATCCGTTTTCCTCCGTCCCCAAGGGATCATTTCTTTATGCTGTTAATGCGGAGAAGGGAGCGAGCGATGGCGTCTGAGGGCTTTTTTGAGCAGGTGTATGAGGTGGTCGAGCAGATCCCCGAGGGGATGGTCGCCACGTACGGTCAGGTGGCGCTGCTCGCCGGTCGCGCGCGAAGTGCACGCTATGTGGGGTATGCGCTGCATAGCAACCCACGCCCTGGTCAAATTCCCTGTCATCGCGTGGTGTTTGCCGACGGCCGTATCTGTGAGGGCTTTGCCTTTGGCGGTCCCGATGCTCAGCGCGAGCTCTTAATGGGGGAGGGCGTGGCGTTTACCGATCCCATGCACGTCGACTTGGCCGCCTGTCGCTGGCCAGCTGGACTCTAACAGTTCTGCCGTGGCCAAAACCACCACGAAGGTGCCTGTCCCCTTTGTGGCGGTTTTCCGTTGCAGGTTTACCGGGGCTAACTTATGGAGAAGGTGTGGCGGCGCATATTGACGCAAGAAAGTAAACCACGGTGAACTATATTGTATTCAGCCACGGAGCAGGCATTAGGCGATGAAAAAG
>USHS01000175.1 GCA_900554585.1 uncultured Collinsella sp. | reverse complement strand
GCAGCGTCAGATGTGTATAAGAGACAGCCGCAGTGCCCTGCGCGCCCCGGCCACGCGCCTGCGCGTGCCCGACATCGACGACCTCGCGGGCGACGTGATCGAATTCGTGGACCGCACGTACGGGGCCCCATGCGAGGCGCTCGCCACCGAGTGCGGCGATTTTTTGGTGCGCCGCAGCGACGGCGTTTTTGCCTATCAGCTAGCCGTGGTGGTCGACGACGCTGCCATGGGCGTCACCGAGGTCGTGCGCGGATGCGACCTGCTGGGCTCCACGCCGCGCCAAATCTACCTGCAGCATCTGCTGGGACTTCCCACGCCGCACTACGCACATATTCCGCTGCTCATGTCACCGGATGGCCGCCGCCTTTCCAAGCGCGACCGCGATCTGGACCTGGGCGAGCTCCGCGCCCGCTTTGGCACGCCCGAGGCGCTGCTGGGCTGGCTCGCCGGGCAAACGGGCATCGCGCCGGACGCCACGCCACGCTCTGCCGAGCAGCTGGTCGAGCACTTTAGCTGGGACGTTATCCGCGCACACCGGGAGAACATCACTGTAACGGCCGAGTAGCCAAATACGCCCCGCCCCCTCGACCCCCTTTAACGGGGACATAATTCTGCGTCTTGTTATGTACGGAATAATTCCGTACAATAATGCAAAGGAGGTTTTTGCCATGCCAACGATCGAGAAACAACGCCGTATGGATCTAAGGTTGACCGAACGTCAACGCCTTACTTATGAGCGCGCCGCGGCCTTGCGTGGCCAAACTCTCACCCAATGGGCCACAGCTCACCTTGACGAGAGCTCCGCACGTGATATCGCCGAGGCGTCAACAACCTATCTTTCTCCTGATGGTTTCGATGCATTTTGCGAAATGCTCGATTCCCCCATGCCCCAAGCCGCAAAAGCGCTGCTTGATCGTAAAGCGGTTTGGGAATGAGCACATTTACCAAGCCCGTTCAACTCCCCGTTGGTCAAGGCATCGAGGCTTTCCACTGCGGAAACACTCTTGTAGACGGATGGGCTAAAAACAGATCTGCCTCGGCGCGAAGAAGAGGATCAGCGGTTATATACGCATCGTATTGCGACGGAGCAGTCGCTGGGTTTTATACGCTGTGCACGCACTCCGTGGCTCGCGAAAATGTTGATGGAGGATGGTTCGTGCGAAACTCCCCCTCCCAAGTCCCCACAGTGCTGCTTGGAATGATGGGGGTCGATGAGAAGTTCAAGGGGCTTGGTCTTGGAGCTTCACTGCTCAAAGATGCCATCGAGAACGCCTTGAAAATTTCTGCCCTAGCAGGAGCGCGAGCATTGGTTGTCGATCCAGTAGATGATGAGGCGGCAGCATTCTATGAACATTTTGGCTTCGCCACCCTACCGGGCACCAACCGGATGGCGCTGAAACTCTAGATTGTCGGGCGACATCTCCTCCAGCTCCCAGCATGCCTTAAGTTACCCTACAAATAAAGATTGCTACTGAAATGTAGGGTAACTACCCAAGGCATCGTATGAAGTGCTCGCTATGCCCGCCCCTACGCAACATCCCAGGGCTGGAGTTCGTCGCCCAGGCGAACGATGCAGTCGTAGAGCACAGTATGGCGCTCGGCAGGGCTGGCATCCCGATGAAAATGCCCGTAGTACCAGCGCTTGTAATCCAAGCGGTCTTCCAGCTCATCGAAAAATGCCGTCAGCCGATCAACGGCGGGATAATTCCAGCCAGGCCCCGGACAGAGCGTGGGCGAAAGCATGCGCGTAGAGCAGGTGTGGGTGATCACGTAGTCGACCTTCCAACCCACGCTGTCGAGCTTTGTCCGCGCCTCCTCAAAGTTACGCTCGTCCGGCAGCTCCTGTGGCCACCAGCTGGAATAAGGAATGCGGTATTCCTTATCCACACTCGTGGCGCCGCCCATGGTAAAGATCGTTGAGCCGTCAAACTCAAAAACCTCGCCACGCGTCAGGCGCCGTATGGGAGAGGTATCCGACAGGCGCTGCGTCAGCCCACCGTGCCACAACTCCATGGGTCGCTCCGCCCAGTGATCGAAACGCTCGTGGTTGCCGTCGACGAACAGCACGGTATAGGGGCGCGACTCCAGCCAAGCGATGTCGGCGCACTCCTCGGCAGAGAAATCCCACGGAAAGCCAAAGTCGCCCGCAACAATCAGATAGTCGTCGCTCGTCAGACTATCCCCAAGCTCCCAATCGCGCAGCTTTTGCATGTCGAGGCCGCCGTGAATATCGCCTGTCACATAGACCGTCATCGGATCACCACTTCCCTCTTATAGGCTTCGAGATCGTGCTCGATCTGCTCGTCACCCGTGGCGTTGACCCACCACGGCCATTTAACGCACCGCATCGGCTCGTCTACCTGCGCAAACCACGACCTGAGCTCATCCAGACTTACCGGGGCGTAGCCGTTAGCGTCCATGCCCACGTCATAGCGCAGCAACCCCTGTCTGAGGTTGAACTTGTTGTACGAGCCGCCGCAGCTGTGGATATGCCCGTGCAGATGCCAGCTGCCGTGCGACATGCCCTGCCAGTCGACCATGGGATAGTGACTCAGCACGATTTTTTGGCGGTCGATCTTGAGCACGCAAATGGGCGGCTCAACGATAAAAGCATCCGCTACCGCAGACTGCGTCCAGTCTTTGTCGTGATTGCCGGGCGGCAGATGAACGCGCTTGCATGTAATGCTTTTGCGCAGCTCATAGGCGTCTTGGACCGTCATCTTAAAGCTGAAGTCGCCCAAGATATAGAGCTCGTCATCCGCAGCAACCTTGCTGTTAATGTTGGCGACCATGGCGTCGTTCATCTGCGCAACAGCCGACCAAGGCCTATCGCTAAGCCGTAGCATGTTCTCGTGTCCAAAATGAGTATCGCTGGTAAACCAGATCACGGGGACCTCCTGTTGCTGCGGGGCATCCATCCCTTAGGGCTTACCCTTCATTTTTCCATCCAAACGGGTCAAGCACCCAAAAAATCAGATCGAGCACGCCGCCGGTTATCATGGCGCCGGCAAGGGCCATGCAAACGTGCAGAGAGCTGACACTTCGGAGCACGTCGAACGGCCCCAGAACAGCCAGCAGCGCGACCGCTGCGCCGGCAAGGCACAACGCGAGGCACGGCCCCGCGTCCTTGACGCATTTCTTTGCGAGATGCTTGGTGTTGTCACTCATCAAAATCGAACTCCTTAGAGGGTCGCTGTTCGGGTACATGCCGCCGCGGCAGAGCAGGGCGGTAGGGTAAGTGTCACATGTCGTGCGGACACGTTTTTAAACCCGTGTGTCCGCAGGGGCCCATGTCCCCGCGGAACAGCCCCGAAGAATTGCCTAAACCGCTGGCGGGCAACATGCTGAACAAGGTGTTTTTCCTCGTTTGAGCGCGGTCACCAAAGGCACGCTTGTTCTGATGGCGTTTTGAGGAAGGTTCTTGCATCCCGCAGAGCGGTGATAGATTTTGCCGTTCTTGGTGACGATTACCTTGATCTTTGAAGTATCCACGCTGCGGGGCTTAGTCGGCGCGGCCATCTTTTGACAGACTAGCTCCGGTTCTTGGGGCTTACTTCTCGAAAAACCAGAATCGCGGAATCGATTGATGCAACTGTCGAAACATCCATCGAACAGCAGTCCCGTTGCCAAGCCCGCCATGAACCCACAGGCAATCGCAGCCTCTCCTCTAATTTGCATATGTCCCTCCTTAATTAACCTTGAAGATAAAAGCGGCGCGCGCCGCAGGACCCATGCC
>USHS01000174.1 GCA_900554585.1 uncultured Collinsella sp. | reverse complement strand
CGAGCAGGAATCGCTTCCGATCTTTCTCAAAGAGCTCGATGGCGTTGTCCACGCCATGACGCAAACGAACCCCGACATCTCATTCGAAGCGGTCCTCGTCGACGATGGCTCGGCAGACGCAACGCTCACCGTCATGAAAGCCGAGACCGCGGCATCGCATCCTTATACCATTCATTGGTACTCCTTCTCGCGCAACTTTGGTAAAGAGGCGGCGCTGTTTGCCGGGCTCCAGCATGCAAAGGGTGACTATGTCGCCACCATGGACGCCGACATGCAGGACCCGCCCTCGCTCCTGCCACAGATGTACGGGATCTTGCAAAACGAAGGCTACGACAACGTCGCCACACGAAGAACCACCCGCGAAGGCGAGCCTCCCATCAGGTCCTTCTGCGCCCGCATGTTCTACAAAATCATCAACCGCATTTCCAAAGCCGACATCGTCGACGGAGCGCGCGATTTTAGGCTCATGAAGCGCCCTATGGTCAACGCTATCATTTCTATGGGCGAATACAACCGATTCTCCAAGGGCATTTACGGCTGGGTCGGCTTTAGAACCAAGTGGCTCCCTTACGTAAACGTCAACCGCGTTGCCGGCGAGACCAAGTGGAGCTTTTGGTCGCTGCTCCTCTATTCCATCGATGGCATCGTCGCGTTCTCCACGGCACCGCTCTCCCTTGCCGCCCTCACGGGCATAGTCTTCTGCCTCATCGCCATCCTGGGATTCATCGTTATCCTGGTCAAAACGCTTGTCTGGGGTGACCCTGTCGGCGGATGGCCCTCACTCGCCTGCCTCATTACGCTGTTTGGCGGCATGCAGCTTCTGTGCCTGGGAATTATCGGCGAATACCTGGCAAAGGCCTATCTGGAGACCAAGCGACGCCCCATCTATATCGTTCGCGAGTCCAGCGAGGATTCTGATGACACGGTCCAATAACAGCACGCTCAAGAACGTTGCGTTCTACGCTGCCTGCTTCACGTTTTCCATCGCGCTCTTTGTCGCGCTTGCCATAGCAGGGCATGTCTATCCCTTTGGCGACAATTCGTTTCTCACCAACGACCTCAAGTACCAATACATCGACTTCTTTGCGTGGTTCCGACGCGTCCTTTTGGGCGAAGCGAACCTTCGCTATTCCTTCTCACAGGGACTCGGCATGAACACTTGGGGACTCTATAGCTATTACCTCGCGAGCCCCTTTAATCTGCTCTGCGTGTTATTTCCCCAGGACAAGCTGACGCTCTTCGTATTTGTTATCACCGCGCTCAAGCTCGGATGCATCAACATCGGCAGCGCTTGGTATGTGCAAAAGCGGTTTGGCTTATCCAAGCCGGCGACATTCCTCCTTTCCGCTTCATTCACGTTTTGCAGCTGGACCGTCAGCGACCTGCGCAACCCGCTCTGGATTGACTGTCTGATTCTGCTTCCCGTTTGCGCCTACGGTTGCTACGAGCTCATCCGCGAGCAGCGCATGGCGCGCCTTGTCATCGCCACGGCGCTTAACATCATGTTCTGCTGGTACACAGCCTATATCAGCATTCTGTTCCTCTGCATCTTCGTACTGGTCGAATTTGTCGATTACGTTGCCGAGCAGGGCTTTAGCTGGAAACTCATGCTCGATCGAGCACTTCGATTCGCAGGCGCCATCGTGCTCGGGTTGCTTCTGTCCGCCTGGACCTTTTTGCCGACCATCCTTGCCATGTCCAAGGGCGGCCCCGTCCTGGCCCTCGGACCGCTGTTTAAAACAAGCCTCAAATCGCTCATCAGGGGCTTTCTCCCCGGCATGTGGGTAAACAACGATAGTACACCGCAGTTCTATTGCGGCATCATCATGATGCTGCTCGCGGTGAGCCTGCTGTTTAACCGCACGGTTTCGATCAAGACGCGCATCGCAACGCTCGTCGTCACGATAATCCTGGTCGCCAGCTCCGTTTTGAGCCCGCTCGAGTACATCTGGTGCGGCATGCGCGTGCCCAACGGTTTCTATTCGCGCACGGCTTTCTTGCTGAGCTTCTTTGCACTGTGGGCAGCGGGCTATGCCCTACAGGCGCTCAAGGACCACCCCAAATTGCGCCGAGCATCTCGCCCGGCAATCATCCTACCCCTCCTGGCGCTTACGACCATCGAGCTGTTCGCCAACGCCCATAGCATATGGAACCAGCTGTACGTAGGCTATTCCGAAGACAATAACAGTGTCTACGTCACCACCGCAACAAGCACTGTCAAGGCGATTCAGGACGACGAGCCAACGCAGTTCTATCGCATTGACCGCACGACCACACGCGTCGATAGCGCCGCCCTCAACGAAGGCCTGGCACTTGGCTACAACCAGCTGTCTTCGTATTCGTCTGCCAACAACCCGCAGACCATCGCGTTGCTCAACTCCCTTGGATACAGCAGCGTGGGCGAGTTTTCGACCCGCTATGCCGAGCCGATTCTGGCTGTCGACGCGCTGCTGGGAGTCAAGTACGCCATCGCCGAGCAAGTGCCCGCAGGATACGCGGCAATGCCGAAGCCAGGCGACACAGCATGCGCCGTGTACGAAAACCCCTATGTGCTCAGCCTTGGCGTTGCGGCCTCCAAAGACATTCAAAACTGCACGCTGGAGGGTGAGAATCCCTTCGAGAAGCAAAACGACCTATATAGCAAAATCCTCGGCCACAGGGTTGAGCTATACACCGAGATTGACGCCGCGAAAACGGCGGACAGCCAGAACGCAAAGCAGTGGAGCGTCACCGTGCCGGCAGGGTCAATCGGCTACCTCTACATCAATAAAGATGCGAATGCCGGCAGCTATTGGCCCGTCGCCCTCACTATTGACCATCGAACGATCAATAACGAAGCCTGGCGATTCGACAACAATATCCGCCAGATTGCAGATGCATCGGATGGTCCAAGCTCGCATACGGTATCGTTGGAGGTCGCAGAGGGCTATACCGATATGCCACAAGACAATGAGCCGGTCTTTTACGCGCTCAATCTGGAAGTCTTTAGGCAGATTATCGACGAGCTTAAGACGAGCGAGTTTGTTCCGACGGTTTTCGAAGACGGCAAGATCGAGGGCGAGTATACCGCCGAGAATGACGGCAACTTGCTGCTGAGCGTCCCATACGATGACGGCTGGAGCGTAACGATTAACGAAGCCGCCGCAGAACTAATGCCCGCTGCCGATAGGGGCATGTCGTGCCTGAGTGTGCAGAAGGGCACGAATAACATCGTGATGACCTATAAGACTCCGGGCGCCCTTGCAGGGCTTGCGGTGAGTCTGGCTACCGCTACCGCCCTAATTGCAGCGGGGCTATACACCAGGCATAAGAAAAGCCGCCGTTAACAAGCGGCGGCTTTTACTCTCGAAAAGTTAATAGCTGCTAGAGCGTCTTGAGGTACTCCCCCAGCTCTTCCTCCCAGTCGGGCATGCGGAAGCCGGTGGACTCGAGCCTGGAAAGGTCGAGCGCGGAGTGGACCGGGCGCGGGGCGATGGGGCCCTCGGCGCTTGCGTAGTAGTCGGTGGTCGATACCGGCGCGACCTTCTCGCCGTTGCCGTTGGCGGCCTCGAAGACGGCGCGGGCGATGTCGGCCCAGGACTTCACGGCGCCGGAGCCCGTGCAGCCGTAGGTGCCGTAGGGCGCGTGCGTCCCCAGCACGTGGAAGATGGCCTGTGCCATGTCGCGCGTGAAGGTCAGGCGGCCCAACTGATCGTCCACGACGGTAATCTGATCCAACTTGTCGTCCGGGTCGGCGGCGCGG
>USHS01000173.1 GCA_900554585.1 uncultured Collinsella sp. | reverse complement strand
CCCCCGGCGGAGTCGCCGGAGTAGCGGCCGCCGACCCAGTTCCAGAAACCGAAGGCGTTGGCGGGGTCGATACCGAAGGCCTCAACCTTCTCGAGTGCGGTGGAGACGGCGACGAAGTGCTTTGCCACGGCCTCGGCGTTCTGCTCATCGGAGCCGTCGATGGCGCCCTGAGCCTTGAGCTGCTCGAGCATCCAGGTCTTGACCTCGCGGGCGTTGGTGAGGGTCTCGAGCGTGGTGAAGGTCTTGGAGACAATGATCACGAGCGTGGTCTCGGGATCCAAACCCTTGAGTTTCTCGGCCTGGTCGTTGGGATCGATGTTGGAGATATAGCGGCAATCAATACCGGCGTCGGCATAGGGACGCAGGGCCTCGTAAGCCATGACCGGGCCCAGGTCGGAGCCGCCGATGCCGATGGACACCAGATGCTCGATCTTCTTGCCGGTAACGCCCTTCCACTCACCGGAGCGCACGCGCTCGGCGAAGGCATACATGCGGTCGAGGACCTCGTGCACGTCGGCGACGACGTCCTGGCCGTCGACGATGAGCTGGCCCTTCTCGCTTGCCGGGCGGCGCAGCGCGGTGTGCAGGACGGCGCGGTCCTCGGTGGTGTTGATGTGCTCGCCGGAGAACATGGCGTCGCGGCGCTCCTCGAGCTTCACCTCGCGGGCAAGATCGCACAGCAGCTTGACGGTCTCATCGGTCACCAGGTTCTTCGACAGATCGAAGTGCAGGTCACCGGCGTCAAAGCTCAGCTTGTTCACGCGCTCGGCGTCAGCAGCGAACCAGGCCTTGAGGTCGATACCTTCGGCCTCGAGCTTCTCCTGATGAGCCTCGAGCGCCTTCCAAGCGGCAGTCGACGTAGCATCGATAGGTGCGGCAACAGTTGCCATAAAGTCCTCCTCAGCATACGGGCGCACGCCTCCATGCGCCCGGACATTCAGATGCCACTATTCTAGCGCAGGTCAAGACTACAATCAGCGAGCGTTGCCAATCCGCCCTCAAACGGCGACCGACCAAAAAGGGACAGGTTTTGACGATGTCCGCACAAGCGGGTATTATCGAACATGTATTCGATAAGAACATGTGTTTGATGGGAGGACGCGTGGGGCACGAGCGTCACACCTATGTCTGCATCGACCTTAAGACGTTCTACGCTAGCGTCGAGTGCGTTGACCGTGGGCTCGATCCGCTCACCACCAACCTGGTCGTTGCCGACGAATCGCGCGGACGCACGACCATCTGCCTCGCTATCACGCAGGCTATGAAGGACCTCGGAATACATAACCGCTGCCGACTGTTCGAGATCCCCGATGGTATCGACTACATCAAGGCCGTTCCGCGCATGCAGCACTACATGGAGGTGTCGGCGCAAATCTACGGCATCTACCTGGAATACGTCAGCCCACAAGACGTTCACGTCTACTCAATCGACGAGTGCTTTATCGACGTGACGCCCTATCTGGACCTCTACCATACCGATGCCGAAGGGTTCGCTTGCATGCTGCGCGACGAGGTCCTGGAGCGCACCGGCATCACGGCAACGGTCGGCATCGGCCCCAACCTATTCCAGGCCAAAGTGGCACTCGATATCACCGCCAAGCACGCGCCCAGCCGCATCGGCGTACTCGACGACGAGACCTTCCGCAAGGAGATCTGGACTCACCGTCCCATTACCGATATCTGGGGCATCGGCCCCGGCGTGGCGGCGCGGCTCGAAAAGTATGGTGTCTACGACCTGATGGGAGTCGCTGCGCTCGACGAAAACTTGCTCTACGACGAGCTCGGCGTCAATGCCGAGTATCTTATCGATCACGCCTTTGGGCGTGAGCCGACAACCATCGCCGATATCCAGGCCTATCGCCCGCAGGCAACCTCGACCACCACGGGACAGGTGCTCTCGAAGGGCTATGCCTACGAGCAGGCCTATACCGTCTTGCGTGAAATGGTCGACGCCGCTGTACTGGACTTGGTCGATAAGCATGTGGTGTGCGATAGCATTTCACTCTTCGTAGGCTACGCGAGCGAGCGGGCAGACATCCGCCGACTCGATGCCAGCGGCACGGCGCAGTATATAGACGGCTGCGGGCACCTACGCTCGAGCACCTCGGGCATCGAGCCCGCAATGACCGAAGGCCCCGAAGTCGCGCCCCGTGCCCCCAAACCCGTTCAGCGCGACGACGAACGCCGACGTTTGGTGCGAGAGGCGCAGGCGATTGACGGCATCTTTGTGGGAGAGCATGGCGGCAAGCCGCGTGGTGGCTATGCCGCGCTCTTTGCGCACTCCAACGCCTCACGCAAGCTGCCCGAGCGCACTAATTCGTTTAAGAAGATCATGGGATATTTCGATGAACTCTGGGCGCAAACGGTCGACCCCAAGCGACCGGTCAAACGTATCAATCTGGGCTTTGGCAATCTGATGCCCGAGGAGTTCGCCACCATCGATCTGTTTAGCGACGTCGAGGCCGATGAGCGCGAGCGCGACCTGGCACGCGCCGTGCTGGCTGTAAAAGGCAAATACGGCAAGAACGCGCTGGTTAAAGGATTGAGCTTTACCGCCGGCGCTACCGCGCGCGAACGCAACGACCAGGTAGGAGGACATCGTGCCTAAATTCAAACAACAGCCAATGCGCCCGCCGACTCCCTTCGAACGTCTGGCAGACCCCGAGGGAAGGCGTCGCACCGCCGACCCCAAACTCACCGCCAACGGCGCCGTTCGCGCTAACCGCGCCGCACAGTTTATGCCCTTTGCCGCCCTCACGGGATACTACGAACTCGTACGCAAGCAGGAGATCACCGTCGAACCCAAGTGTGAACTCACAGAAGAAAAGGCCCTCGAGCTTTCGAAAAAGCTCGAGGGCCTCAAACGCGGCGACTTACTTCGTGTCACCTATTACGATACGTACGGCTATCGCAGCCGCACCGGCATTCTCGAGGAGGTACTCCCCGCTTTCAAGCTGCTCAAGCTCAGAGATATTGTCATCGATTTCGACGACATCCAAAACATCGAGCTGCGCGGCCGAGCCTAGCGACGAGAACGCTTACGCAGGGCAAAGGCAATACCAAGCACTGCGGCAGCTGCAACCAGCAATCCCAAGACCAGCGTGAGGGTCGAGTCGCCAGCGTGAGGCAGCGAGCCGTCCTTCGGAGTCTTCTTAGTGGTCGTCGTGACGGTAGTCGTGGTGCCGCTCGACTGGTCGTTACCGCCCGTCTGGCTGCCACCAGGCTGATCGCCGCCACCCGGCTGCGAGGGATCCGTGGGCTCCGGAGTACCGGGATCGACCGGATTCTCCGAATTCTCCTTGCGCTGGATCCAGACCTGGCAGCCATAGAACGGGTTGGCAGTACCAAGGCACAGACCCTGGTTGGTCACCGCAAAGGTGCGCAGGCCATGGTTATACGGATCGTTAAAGCCGTTGGTCGTCAGCGTCGTAAAGTTCACGCCGTCCTCGGTCACATACATATCAAAGCCGCGCTCGGCATCGTGCAGGTAGTACATGCACGTAAGGACGCTCTGCAGCTTCTTGAGATTCTCCTCGCTCAGCAGCTTATCGAATGCATCCTGAATATCGCCCGGCAGCTCGGTGCCATAGGCATCCTCATACTGCTGCTTCAGGCTCTCATAGCTATCGAGCATATCCTGATACTGATCGGCAAAGGACTTGAAGTACGCGATCTCGCTATCGATCTTCTGGACATAAGCGGCGTCGTCCTCGACTTCTTCGGACATCGTCGCAGCCTGGTCGCAAAGATCGCCCGTGGCATCCTCCAGAGCATCGCTCAGGTCGCCAAAGCCCTCAACGACCTCAGCCTTCTCGTCATCGACCTCGACGGCCTCGTTTGAATCATCGTC
>USHS01000172.1 GCA_900554585.1 uncultured Collinsella sp. | reverse complement strand
GCGCTATGTCATTCGAGCGTCATGACGTGCCGCAGATCTCTTGATGCTATGGTTGTGCCGGCGGGGCTAACTGCTCCGCCGGCCTTTTTTAAAGGAGAATCGAAGCGTGAGAACGGGTATTTCTGTCTATCTTTCCAGTCCCCTGCAGGATATCGAGCGGACGATTGAACATGGTGCCGCGGCGGGTGCGCGCTATGCGTTTACCTCGCTGCATATTCCCGAGGATGGGGGAGCGGCATATGCCGATAAGGTTCGCCAGGTGCTGTCGCTGCTTTCCGCTCGCGGTATTGCGCTCATTGCCGATGTGGGGCCGCGCACGTGCGATTTGCTGGGCCTTGAACGCATGGAGGACTTGCGCGATCTGGGACTGGAATACCTGCGCCTGGATTACGGCTTTAGTGCCCAGCGGGTCGCGGAACTGTCCGGTGTATTTCGCATTGTGGTCAATGCATCGACGGTGAGTCCTGATGAAATCGCATCGTGGCGAGAAGCCGGCGCCGACGTGACTCGTTTCGCCGCGTGCCACAATTTTTACCCCAAGCCTTATACCGGTTTAGCTCTTGAAGATGTTGCTCGGACGAATCTTCGTCTTGCGGCGCTCGGCTTTGAAATCATGGCTTTTGTGCCGGGCGATGCCAACGTTCGCGGTCCGGTATTCGAGGGATTGCCGACGGTTGAGGCGCAACGCGGTCGCGCGTCAAAGGTTGCCCTCAACATGCTTGAGCTCGCACATGGCGCCGATTGCGACATTGTTTTGGTCGGCGACCCCGATCTTTCCGAGGCGGGTTGGGCGCAGTTTGCCCAGATTTCCGCGGGGTATGTTGACATGCCGTGCCAGCTCGACCCCGGATACTCCTATTTGTTGGGTCAAGTCCATCACGATCGGCCTGACTCGAGCGCCCTTATTTTTAGGTCTCAGGAGTCGCGTACGTCGCTTAAGCCGGATTCCGTGCCGACGGATGCCGGTGCAGGTCTGCCGCGAAAAGCGGGGTCGATTGCCGTCAGCAATAGCGGCTATGGGCGCTACGAAGGCGAGCTTGAGATTGCACGAGTCGACCTTCTCGGGGACGAGCGCATGAACGTTGTAGGCCATATTGCGCCCGAGGCGATGGAGTTGCTGCCGTTCGTTAAGCGAGGCTTTGGGGTGCGGTTCGTTTAGCGTGTGGCGCATGGACTACAATTGCCTCATTGCGCGAATGCACCACGTTTGTCGCGTGCTCGCATTGGCCGATCTATATTTGGAGGATTCTCATGACCGTACTGTTTGTTGAATATCCCAAATGCTCGACGTGTAAAAAGGCCAAGGCCTGGTTGGACGAGCATGGGGTTGAGTATGTCGATTGCGATATTGTTACAGACAATCCTTCGGCTGAGGAACTTGCGACCTGGATTGCGCGTTCGGGGCTGCCGGTGCGACGCTTCTTTAATTCGTCGGGCATGAAGTATCGAGAGCTTGGTTTGAAGGCGCGCCTGGACGCGGGGATGACGGATCAGGAATGCTATGAGCTGCTGGCGACCGACGGTATGCTGGTTAAGCGCCCACTGCTGGTGGGCGATGATTTTGCGATTCCTGGCTTTAGGGAAGCGGCCTGGGCCGAGGCGCTGCTGTAGCAACTGCGGAAAGTGCATCCCGTTCTGAGTGCAGATTCCGGGATGCGCTTTCCGTCGGCGGGTTCGCTCCGGTCAGTCCTCGAACTGTGCCCACTTATGCGGGTCGTAGATCTTTACCTGTTTGTTGGGCTTGCCGCTCCAGTACTCTTCGTCCATAAAGGGCAGATATGCCTGAATGCCGGGGCAGATGAACGGAATCCGCTGTTGCTGCAGGCGTTCGCGCTGTCGTCGCCCCAGATGCGTCTCGGATATGACGGTCGGCATGCCGGATAACTTGACGAGGCTCGCCTGGATGCGCTTGAGGTCGGGGAGCGCCGCGTGCCATGACGTCCGCATAATTAAAAACGAGGCGTGACGGTATTCCGCTTGCATCACCGTGATGGCGGGACGGAGCGTGGGGTGGATTTTGTCCCGGTCGGGCCAAGGTCTGGCGGATATCTCGAGGCCCAGGGTCTCCCATAGGTAATCAAGCTCATCATCCATGTCGCCTCGATGTCCGCGCGATAATTGGCATCCTGATTGTGTCACTATTGACGGCGACCAGAATGCAGCAATCTGCTAACGGTAATTACGGTGCGCTTGCGGCATTTTGCCCCTTGCATGCGGTTTGGCTTCACAGGTCCTTCATGGGTCGGAGCAAATTGGCCGATTTTCAAAAAAGTTAAATATGGGGCTTGCGCCACCGTAGAACTTCCCGTATATTTCTTTTTTGCGCAAAGGCACAGCCGAGCGCAGCGATGCAGTCATTGGGATGTCGTCTAATGGCAGGACAGCGGATTCTGGTTCCGTCAATGGGGGTTCGACTCCCTCCATCCCAGCCATTGCATTTGCTACATATGGCCCGTTCGTCTAGCGGTTTAGGACGCCGCCCTCTCAAGGCGGAGATCACCAGTTCGAATCTGGTACGGGCTACCATGTTTTAGATACCCGGTCTTTCGTAAGAAGGCCGGGTTTTTTTATTGCAAGTGGTCTGGTCTGTTAATCCCATTTGCCTCATAGCTTTACGTTTTGCTCATCTCCCATACGGGTACAATAGGCCAGATACTTTGACGGTCAGAAGGAGCCTCATGACGGAGTCCTCTCAGCATAGCCCAAAGCCCCAGGTCGAGGTTTCTGGCGGCGATGACAATAAGAGCGCACGTCGCGGCGCCATCTTTATCGGCGTTGTGCTGATCGGCTATATCGTTTATCTGGTCGTGACCGGGCAGATGGGGCAGTTTTGGGCCGCTATGTCCAGCGTTCAGATGCCCTGGCTCTTTGCTGCATGCTTTTGTATGTTTCTGTATCTCGTTTTTGGCATCGTGGCATACGCGATCGCCGTTTGGCTCGACCCCGAATCGCCCGTCGGCATCCGCGACCTCATTTCGGTCGAGGCGAGCGGAATCTTCTTTGGCAACTTGACGCCCATGATGATGGGCTCTACGCCTGCCCAGATTTACCGCCTGACCAAAGCCGGCCAAAACGTGGGCGAGGCAGGTGCCACGCAGTTCACGCGCTTTATCGTGTATCAGTTTGGCCTGGTGGCATGGGGCGCCATTCTTCTGCTCGCCCGTATGCCGTTTTTCGCCGAGCGTTATGGCGACATGACACTGCTGTGCGTCTTTAGTTTTGGCGGCCACTGCTGCATCCTGCTCGGCATCTTTGCCGTGGCCTTGATGCCCAGGACCGTCACGCGCGTCGCTCATTGCATCATCAATTGGCTCGAGCGCGTGGGCGTCTCGGCCACAAAGATCGAGGGCTGGCGCACCTTTGTCGATGGCGAGATCTACTCGTTCTCCGAGAAATTCAAACTCTCTGCCGGTCATTTTTCGTCCATGCTGCTCACGGTCGTCATCACTATGCTGCAGCTTGCGTTTTTCTATCTGGTTCCGTACTTTTTGATGCTCTCCTTTGGCCACCACGAAGTCGACTTTTTCTCGGTCATGGCCGCGAGCGCCTTTGTCCAGCTGCTGAGCTCCGCCGTTCCGCTGCCCGGCGGTACTGGTGGCGCCGAGGGTGGCTTCGCACTGTTTTTGGGTCACTTTTTTGGCACGGCCTCTACTGCCGGCTATCTACTGTGGCGCCTGATCACCTTTATCGCTCCGACCATTTTGGCTGCCCCGCTGCTGGGCCTTAAGAGTGCCCATAACGAGAGCATTCATGCGCGCTGGGACCGTGTGATGCGAAAGCTCGGACGTGCGCCTCAGACGCCCTCTACGCCCGTTAAGGCACATCCTGCGTGCCAGGTTACCGTGGATCCCAATCAGCGTGCTCAAAAGGCTGCTGTG
>USHS01000171.1 GCA_900554585.1 uncultured Collinsella sp. | reverse complement strand
GAGTAGCGCCCTGCGAGATCGGCGCTCGCGTACTTGAAGTCGGTGAGAAAGACGTCGACATAACCGTCAAGCGCGGCAATGGCCTCGGGTAGCTCGTAGCCGCTCGTGTTGTAGACGATGGGAAGCACGAGCGGCGTGTCGGAAAACGCATCCGATCGGGCAAGATCGAGTGCTGCCTTGATTTGCGTCGCGAAGTGGGTCGGCGTCACGAGGTTGATGTTGAGAGCCCCGCGTTCCTGCTGCTCGAGGAAGATATGCGCGAGCCTCTCGATGGAGACTCCGCGACCGACTTCGCCGCGTGCGATGGACTTGTTCTGGCAATAGACGCAACGCAGCGGGCAACCCGAGAAGAACACCGTGCCACTTCCGGATTCGCCGCTGATGGGCGGTTCCTCCCAGAAATGCAATGCGGCGCGTGCGAGGCGCACCTCATTGCCCTCGCCGCACACGCCACGTGCCTGCGTTCTGTCGATGGCGCAGCGACGTGGGCATAGCGTGCAGGTGGACGCGCTCTCCACCGGAGCTTAACCCTTGAGCTTCTCGGTCACGACTGCCGAGATGACCTTGGGGTTACCTTGACCGCCGAGCTGCTTCATGACCTGTCCCATGAAAAATCCCTGCAAACCCGTCTTGCCACCACGGTAGGCCTCGACCTTGTCGGGATTGGCCGCCATGAGCTCATCGACGATGGTCTCGATGGCGCCGGTGTCGGTCGTCTGCTCCATGCCGTGTGACTTCACGTATTCCTCGGGGTCGACACCCTCCCCTATGAGCGCGGCGAGGACCTCCTTGCCCTGCTTGGAGCTAATCGTGTCATCTGCCAGCATCTTGGCAAGTGCGGCAAGCGCTGCCGGGGTAATCTTGGATGCGGAAATGCTCGTCGCGTTCTCGTTTGCCCAAGCGCTCACGTCGTTGATGATGAGGTTCGCGAGCGGTTTGGCGAACTTGCTGCCGTCTGCCTCGGCCAGGACGTAGTCAAAGCGCTGCGCCAGCTGGTCGAGCGGCTCGGCAGGGGAGGAGAGCTTGCCTGTCTCCGGGTCCAAAACACCCGCCTGGCAGATACTTCCGCGGCTCACGCCCGCGCATGCCTCGCAGGTGCAGCCTGGGGCGTGTAAGGCACCTGGCTTCCAGGGCGCGGTGTCCAGGCGACGGTTCGACCCGTCCCATGGCACGCCGGCGACGGGAAACATATGCGTGGTGGTGCAGAGGAGCACGCGGCCGCCGGCGCGCATAAGCTCAAGGCCGAGCGTCTTTAGCAGGGTCGACTTGCCACCGCTGCCGATGATCGCGGTAATGCCCGGCTCAATCTTGAGCGTGGAGGCAAGGCTGCCGGTAACCGTTTCCATCTGTTCACCGCCGTATAATGCTGCGATAAGAAATAATCATCAGAGTAGCGGTCGAACCGCTTTTGCTCTGCTCAAACCGTAGCACAGGGAGGTGCCCCGGGAATGCTCGTTTATGTTCGCGGCGCAGGCGATATCGCCACGGGCGTGGCTGCTCGTCTGGGGCGCGCCGGCGTGTCGGTCGTCATGGCCGATATCGCGGTCCCCACGTGCATCCGTCGCACGATCAGTTTTTGCGAAGCCATTCGCTTGGGCGAGGTCGAGGTCGAGGGCATTCGTGCCCGCTTAGCGCAGACGCCGGCCGAGGCGCTTGAGATTACCGAGGCGGGGGATGTCGCCGTGGTGGTGGACCCCCAGGCACAGATGCTCGGCGAGCTTAAGCCCGCTGCCGTGGTCGACGCGATTCTGGCCAAGCGCAACTTGGGCACCACGCGCGATATGGCGCCTGCCGTCATCGCCGTGGGGCCGGGCTTTACCGCGCCGGTCGATTGCGATGCCGTGGTCGAGACTATGCGCGGGCATTTTTTGGGCCGCGTGATTACCCAGGGCTCGCCCCAGCCCAATACGGGCGTGCCGGGTGTCATCGCCGGCTATGGCAAGGAGCGCGTTATCCACAGCCCCGCCGCCGGTGTGTTTAGGTCCGACCATGCGATCGGCGACATCGTGAGCGCCGGCGAGTGCGTTGGGTATGCGGGCGATACGCCCATGTTCACGACGATTGACGGCTGCCTGCGCGGCCTTTTGGCAGACGGCGTTCAGGTGACCGAGGGCTTTAAATGTGCCGATGTCGACCCGCGCGGTGACGCCAGCTACATCAACTATATTTCGGACAAGGCGACATCGGTCGGCGGCGGCGTGCTCGAGGCGCTTGCCATGCTCACCGATGTCTTTAGAGGATAGAAGGCGGCAATGGAAAAGCTCGATGTTGTGAATGCGGCGCTTGCTGCCCTGCGTGCTGGCGAGGCGTGCGAGCTGGTGGTCGTGGCCGGCACGGCAGGGTCGTCGCCGCGCGGCGTGGGCGCCTGGATGGCCGTTTTTGCCGATGGCAGCCAAGCGGGCACCATCGGCGGCGGCAAAATCGAGCTCTTTGCGCTGGGCGAGGCCTGCGAGCTGCTGGCCGAGGGTCAATCGCGTCTAGTCCGCTACACCATGGGCAGCGAGAACTCCGATACCGGCATGATCTGCGGCGGAGCCATTTGCCTGTGCTATCTGCACCTGGATGCGACCAAGGCGCCGTTGTTCCAGGAGATTGCCGATGTACTGGCGTATCGACGCATCGGCGACTTCGCCATCGATTTTGAGCCGTTTATCGCAAGCGCGCTCGAAAGCGACGTTGCCGAATACCATGGTGAGGAGTCGCGCCGCACCATTGTTGGTTGCCCGGAGCTTTCGCTGAGGGAAGAGGGGAGTAACGTCACCCACACCAACGTCGCCTCCGAGATTCCTCCCGCGCACATCGAGACGCTCTGCCCCGAGGGCCTGACCTATATCTTTGGCTGCGGGCACGTGGGCGCCGCGACGGCGCGCGTGCTCACGGCGGCGGGCTTTGCCGTTGTGGCGTGCGATGATCGCCCCGGCACGTTGACGCCCGAATGGGTGCCCGGCGTCTACGACCGTCGTCTGGTCGACTACAAGAACCTGGACGAGCTGTGCCCCATCGGCCCGCGTGACTTGGTGGTCGTGGCCACAGCAGGCCACAAGTCCGATATCGATGTGGTGATTCAGGCCATGCGCGCCAAGGCCGCCTATCTGGGTTGCCTGGGCTCGCGTCGCAAGACGGCCTTTGTGCGGGCCCGTTTGGAGCAGGAGGGCTTTACGCAGGAACAAATCGACGGGCTGCACCTGCCGATCGGCGTTGCCATCGAGGCGGAGGACCCCGAGGAGATCGCCATCTCCATCGCCGCCGAAATGATTCACCTGCGCCGCACCAAGCTCGTCCCCCGCAAGCGCTAGTTTCATCCCCATATATGAGTTGCGGTGAAATACGGACTGTTTAAGCCAGTTAAGCCGTCAAACAGTCCCTATTTCACCGCAACTGGTGTTTGACCTCGGGGGATGCAGGATTGCGGGTCAAAATGCTACCTGCGTCATATGCCCTATAATGGGCGCCCGTTGAGCGGCATGGGGCCGCTGCCTGGGGTATGGGAGGCACAAATGGCAGAGCCGGCAGCAGGAGATGCCCTGTTCGAGCGTACGGGAAAAGTTTCGTTTGTTCAGGTATTGCCCCATGCACTGCAGCATGTGCTGGCGGCATTCGCGGGTATCGTCACGCCCGCTATCATCATCGCGTCGGTCTGTGGCTTTACCCCTCAAGAGGAAGCCGCTGTCATCCAGGCGTCGCTCGTCCTCTCGGCGCTCGACATTTTCCTTCAACAGTTCCCCATAAAAGGTGTCGTCGGTTCGGGCCTGCCCATCGTGATGGGCGCGAGCTTTACCTTTGTGCCGGCGCTCAAGGCGGTCGGTCTCGAGCTCGGCTTCGAGGCCGTGCTGGGCGCTCAAGTTATCGGCGGCGCGCTCGTCGTGCTTTTCGGCCTGCTGTTTAAGCG
>USHS01000170.1 GCA_900554585.1 uncultured Collinsella sp. | reverse complement strand
TTGGGGACGGAGGAAAAGGGATCATTTCGTAGGCCCGTGGCCGCCTTGGAAGCCGAATGACGGTACGAGCATCCATTCGGCTTCCAAGGCAGCCACGGACAGAACGGGGCAAACGAAAAAAGAGTGGCGGGCGCCTACTCCCCTGCCACGCTCGCACGCAGCTTAGCGGCGATGGGCTCAGATGCCAGCAGGAACACGAGCATGACCACGGAGCACGCCAGGCACACGATCCAGGTGCTCGCAAAGGAGCCCGTGGCATCGAACAGCACACCCGAAACGATGGCGCCCACGGTGCCGCCGACCATCTCGAGCGAGGTAATGGTGCCCGTGACCTTGCCGAGGTCGGCCATGCCAAACTGCTTGGACGCGGCTGGGCAGTGCCGCCACCATGCAGATAGCCGCGAGCACTAAGAAGGCGGAACGCCAGCCAACGCTCACGATAAGCGAGCTCACGATGGGAGACAGAATAGCGCCGCCAAAGCCCGTGCCCGAAAGTGCGATGGAAATGGCAAGGCCTCGCTTGGCCGTAAACCAGTTGGCGGTCACAAGGCTAATAAGTAGTCGGGTCGAGGCGACGGCAAAGCAGCCCGAGGCGGCAAAGAGCACGTAGCCCTGCCACAGCTCACCGACAAAACTCATGCCGGCAAGAACGGCAGAGGTGGCGATTACAGTGAGGGAGCCCAAAACGCGACCGCTTACTTTATCGGCAACATGACCGATCACAAGTGAGCCGATAACGCTCACCACGGTGGAGATGGCGTTGGAGATGTTGTACTGCGCAAGCGTGATGCCCAGGTCGCTGACGACGAGCGGCTGAAACAGGCTCATGCAGTTAACGAAAATCGTGTAGCACGTGGCCATGATGACAAAGCCGGAAGCCACCACGAGCCAGCCGGGGAAGAACTTACGCTGCTGGGACATACTGCTCCTTTTTAAACAAACGAGTAGCAAGATTGGGTGCTACCGGTGGTCGGCGATGTAGCCCAAAGCGACTGCCGCATAAGCCGCGGCACCAAGTGGCAGCTCGGCATCGCTAAAGCGCGCCTTGGGATGATGCTGGGCAAAGTGTTCGTCCGTATCGGTCACAGCCGCGCCGATCGTAAAGTATGCGCTCGGTATCTCACTCGAGATAAGCGCAAAGTCCTCGCTCGCCATGGCATGGAACAGCGGCAAGAAGGCGGCCTTGGGCAGCGTCGCACCCACGTAGCCAAGCGAAGCCTGGGTCACGTCGTCATCGAGCACGAGCGGGGGAACATCCGAGAGCGTCTCGATGGTGGCCGGCGTGCGATACGTTGCGGCCACGCCGTTGACGACCTCGGCGATACGCTCCTTGAGGTGCTCCATGAGCTCAACGTCAAAGCCGCGCAGCGTGCCTTCGAGCACGCAGGTATCTGGGATGACGTTGGCCGCTTGACCGCCGGCGAACTTGCCAACGGTAAGCGCGACCTCCTTGGCCGCCGGCACCTCGCGGGAGATGAGCTCCTGAAGCGCCAGATGCACATGGACGCCGGCCGTGATGGGGTCGATGCAGATCTCGGGGCTCGAGCCATGGCCGCCCTTGCCCTGAAGCGTGATGCGAAAACCGTACACGCCCGAAAGCGCCGGACTCCCATAGAGCACCAGGCCGAGCGGCGATTGGCTGTTAACATGCATGGCAAAAGCCGCCTGGGGGCGTGGGTTCTGCAGCAGACCGTCGACGATGGCGGCACGGGCACCCTCAAAGGTTTCCTCGCCCGGCTGGAACAGCAACTTAACCGTGGCGTTGGCGTCGAGAAGCTCGGACTCGCGGGCCTTGAGCATACGAGCCGCACCAAGCAGCGCCGTCACGTGCATATCGTGACCGCAAGCATGCATGCAGCCATTGGTGGATGCAAAGGGCTCGCCGGATTCCTCGGCAACGGGCAGGGCATCCATGTCGCCGCGGAGCATGATGACCGTACCGGCCTGCTTGTCCGTGCACGTACCGTTACCCCGAGCAGCAGCTGCCGCGCCGGCACCGATAAGGCCAACGACACAGGAGCCGTCAACAAGCACGGCATAGGGAATATCCATCTCGTCCAGACGCGCCTGGATAAAGGCGGACGTCTGCGGAAGGTTGTTACCCAGCTCGGGCATCTGGTGTAGATCGTGTCGCCACACAGCAAGCTCGTCTGCAAAAGTCTGAGCTTCTGCAACAAGACCGTCACCGATAGCGGCCTGCGCCGCCGCGGTGGCCTTGGGCGCTGATTGCGGTTGAAGATCGGACAGTGCTGGTGCCATAGATGCCCTCCAGTAACGTTTTTGCAGCAAGCACTTTGATAGCATAAAGTGCAAGGTACAACTTTAAGGGCGACGCATAAAAAATGCCGCCCCGGGAGGGCGGCGCAACAAGTTGTTTACAATTGCGGGCGCGGCTTTTTGCGCAAAAAATCGAAGTGAGTCTCACTCAAGATAATCGACAGGAAGATAAGCACGAAGCCGGCGAGCAGGCGCGAGGTGAGCGCCTCCCCCATCAGCAGCACCGAAAACAACACGCCCGAAGGCGACTCCATCGAAAGGAGCAGTGAGCCCGTCGAAGCCGGGACATGCGCCAGGCCGACGTTTTGGATGAGCAGAGCCACGCATGTGCAGCCCACCGAGAGAAACGCCATCACACCGATAAAGTTCGGCGTCCACACGGACAGAGGCGCCTGGGTCTCGAATAACAGCGACGAAACCAGGCTCAGCACGCCGTTGCCCACAAACATCCAAAACGTGATAACGTTGATGTCCATTTTGCGACCGTACTTGGCGGTCACCGCCATCTGGATGGCGAAGAAGACCGCGCCTGCCAGCGTAATGACGTCACCGATGTTGAACTCGACGCTATCGAGCGCCACCAAGCCAATGCCCGCCAAGCACAGCAGTGCCGCGCCCAGGTTATAGCGGGTGAGTTTTTCTCCGCTCAGAAAATAGCTCGCGAACGGCACGAGGATGCAATACGTGCCCGTCAAAAAAGCATTCTTGCCCGCCGTAGTATATGCCAGACCGACCGTCTGCAACGCATAGGCCGCCCACATGAGCACGCCCATACTCAGGCCAACGATCAGGTTGCGAGCGTTGAAATGTGCAGTGATGCGCTTGTGGAAGACGGCAAACATGACCAACGCTGCAGGCAGAAAGCGTACATAGAGCAGCTCGAACACCGGAATGGTGCCGAGTGCGTCCTTCATAGTGGTAAAGGAGTAGCCCCAGATGACCGCCACCGAAAGTAGCAAAACTTTCCAGAACAGCGGGGAGCGTGCGCCGGCGCCCCTGGGAATACCGCCCGCGCCCAAATCCTCACGGGCCACAGGGCTATCGGGCATGTTTTCGATTTCGTTGGCAGCGTATTGGGCCATGGAACATCCTCACACTCAATCTGGGCGTGGTGTCCGCACGCGTATGGCTGCGTGCCACCTCATGGTCAAATAAAAACGGGGCGCACCGGACCCCCGGCACGCCCCGCTACTGTAGCAACAACCAAGCAGCCCACGCAATTCACTACGCTAAAGCGTCTTGTTCCGCCGTTCTGCCGAACGGCGGACCAGTCGACGCTGCGCGAGTCGCATTCACACCAATCTGACGTTCAATTTCGAGGGCGCGACCAGAAGGTCAGCGCCCTCTCATTTCACGTCACCTTGGCGCAAATGCGGCTCGCTCGCTGGCATTAGTGCTACATCAGCGTTAAAGTTGCCGCACTAAATAAGCTTTGTCGACTCCAGCTTTTCGATAATCCAGTCGTTGGCTTTGATGACCGGACGGCGGAAGACGACGCCCAAGGCCAGCGACGGAATCAGATAGCTCGCCAGAATGCCCAGCTCAACCCAGTACTCCATATGGTAGGCGCCAGCCATGGCGGCATGCATGGCGTTGATGCCGTGAGTAAACGGCAGGAACGGATAGATCGCCTGGAACACGGGGACGGTCATCTC
>USHS01000169.1 GCA_900554585.1 uncultured Collinsella sp. | reverse complement strand
AATCTGCCTTTTTGTTTTGGACGGTGTGAGCGCTCAGGATCCGTGGCTCAACAAAAAAACGGGCTTCAAAATGCCATGCGTCGCCGCATTGTGCAGACGCCGTGCATGGCTATTTTGAAGCCCGTTTTGTTAGGACTACTTAGAGGCCAAAGGCAGATAGGACGAGGCCCCAGCCAGCGCCGATGACGTACATCATGACCAGGAACACGGCGTTTTCGCGGGCGCTGCGGTTGGTGCGGAACAGCACCAGATAACCCACGCCGGCGGAAATGAGCGTGCCGGCGAGCATCGGCGCCAGTTGCAGCGCGCCTTCCAGATACAGCTGCGTAATGACCACGCTCGCCGAGCAGTTGGGAATCAGACCGACAAGCGCCGAACCCAGGACGGCGAGCGTCTCGTTGCCACGCAGGAACTGCTCGATCGCGGACTCGCCAAAGGTCTCGAGCACGGCGACCAGAATCAGCGTCACCAGGAAAATGAATACCGATACCTGCACGGTATGCGAGATGGCGCTGCGGATAATCGACAGGACGGGCGCACCTTCGTGTGAGTGGGAGTGACCGTGGTCATGATGGTGTTCATGCTCGCCCTCATGGCCATGTCCGTGACCGTGCCCATGCCCGTGCTCGTCCTCATCCTCGTCTTCATCACAACCGCAATGGTCGCGCTCGCACAGCTCATGGATGTGATCGGCACTCACGCCCGCCTCGGCCACCTCGTCGATGATGTCACCGCCGCTGTGGTCGTCATGCGCGCAGTTAACGTGCGCCGGATTGACAGCGGCTCCCAACACGGTACGGCGAATCGCCGCGTGCGCACGGGCATTGCGACGCAGACCGCGAATGGCGGCATCCACGATAAAGCCCGTGACCAGCGCGATCAGCGCTTTCGAAGCCAAAAGCATCGCCATGGTCTGCACGGGGACCTGCTCGGCAAGTAGCAGCGGCAGCATCTCGTCGGAGGTCGAGAGAAACACCGCCACCAGGGTTCCCAGCGTCACGACGCGACCGGCGTACAGCGTTGCCGCCATGGCCGAAAAGCCGCACTGCGGCACCATGCCCAGCAACGAGCCGGCCACGGGGCCAGCGGCGCCGGCACGCTTGATGGCGCCGTTGACGCGATCGCCCGCAACATGCTCGAGCGTCTCGAGGGCCAGATATGTCACCAATAAGAACGGCACCAGCGAGAGCGTGTCCTTGCCGGCGTCGAGCAGAATATCAATCAGCAAATCCATGACGGATGGAACCTTTCGTGTCTTTCGGCAGCATTGTAAAAGTCCTAGCGGTCAACTAGGGTATTGTAGTTGTCCTAGGCGCGATGCCAATAGTTGCCCATGGTAAACTATCATCTCGCCATAACTCGACAAACCCGAGCCGCACGACGCGGCCCGTCCAAGGAGCAGTTATATGAACGTTTCACAAGCACTCGAATACGAGCGTCAGCCGTTTATCCCCATGTTTATCTATGGCGATCACGGTGCCATGGAATCCGAGCGTCAGAAAGGCGAAGAGGCCCTCAAAGTGCTCGAGACCGAGTACTTTACCGCCGAGGGCGACCCCGGCTTCGACTTTGCCACCGTGCGCGACCTGGCCGACCGCAACCGCGACCTGTGCGACCAGATTGGCGAGGCGCGCCTGCGCAACGTGACGCCCGCGACGCTCTCGCGCGGCCTGTCCGACGCCGACACCTGCGCCGCCATCGGCAAGATGCAAAAGCGCACCGCCGCGTCCGTCATGCGCGAGATCCGCGGCGACCGCGACGCGCTCGGTGTCGCCTACGCTCGCAAGCCCATCCAGGGCACGGTGCTCGGCATCGACATCGAGACCACCGGCCGTGCACCCGAGCGCGGCTATATCATCAACGTGGGCTGGGAGATCATGGAGCTCACCAGCGACGCCGTCCCGCATGACGCCGAGGCACACTACTGCGGTCTGCCCGATATCTACCGCGGCGAGGATGTGCCGCTTTCGAATATCCACCACATCACCTGGGACGACATCGACGGCAAAACGCCCTTCCGCGAGAACAAGGAGCTGCAAAAGCAGCTGCTCAAGCTTATGAAGAAGTTCCCGTACATGGCGCACAACGCCGCCTTTGAGGACAGCTGGTTCAAGATCCACCTGGACGGTTACGCCGAGGCACGCCGCGCAGGCAAGATCATCGTCATCGACTCGCGCCAGATCTGCCGCAGCCTGGACGCCGACGTGCGCTCGCTCCCCCGCGAGTCCGCGCCCGCCGCGCTCGAGAACTGGGCACGCCGCCGTGGCACCCTCGCCGCCGACGCCAACGAGCAGCACCTGGGCCTCGACGACACCGACCTCATGCTCCGCACCGTCCAGGCCGAGTTCAACCTCAAGAACCTGTTTGCCAAGTAGATTGCCAAGCAGAGGTGCCATTCGCGAGCAATGCTCGTCGGGCCATAGCGCCTGTGCAAAAGCAATACGCCGAGGCATCCTTCTCAAGCGACGCAATGCGGGCCGATATCCAAGTGGATATCGGCCCGTTTTTGCACGTCGCTAAGGTACCCACGTTGGCATCGGCGGTCTTATCCGCGATCATCGATGCCTTTAGCCGCCACTAGGGCCATTCGATAGCAAAATATTTCACGAATTATATTGACATATGAACATGCGCTCATATACTCGAAAGTAAGTTATATGAGCGCATGTTCATATGAAAGGATATTGCAATGAGCGATCACGCTGATGAAATAAAGTCCGGCATCGACACCACCATCGTGCCCGACATCCCCACCACCTGCTCGCCCGAGGACCTTCCCGACGAGGAGCTGCTGTACGACCTTGCCGACCTGTTCAAGGTCTTCAGCGACACCACGCGCATCAAGATCCTTTACGCCCTCATGGGCCGCGAACTCTGCGTGGCCGATATCGCCGAAGCGACCAAGACCTCGCAGTCCGCGGTGTCGCATCAGCTGCGCACGCTCAAGCAGTCACACCTGGTTAAATTCCGGCGCGACGGGCGTAATATCCTCTACTCGCTCGCCGACGACCATGTCTACACCATGCTCAACCAAGGCATGAGCCACATCTGCGAATAGCGATCAGCCACGGTACCAGCGCGGCCTACACCCAAGCCGCAAAAACAGGGAAAGGAACCCACCATGAAAAAGCAGTTTAAGCTCGACGAGATCGACTGCGCCAACTGCGCGCGCAAGCTTCAGGACGAACTTGCCAAGCTTGAGGGCGTCAAGTCCGTTTCGGTCAATTTTATGACCCAGATGTTGACGCTCGAGGCCGACGACGCCGAGTTCGACGAGGTCCTCGACCGCGTCGTGGAGCCCGACTGCGAGATCATTCTCTAGTCCAGGTTTACGCTAACCTGCAAGGCCGCGCTTGCCGCGGCCTTTGCTCGCGAAATTATATGACCGAGTGTTCATACATTCAAATGGGAGGATACGAGTCATGGCCACCGCCGACCCCAAGAAGAAAAAGAAGAAGCGCAAAAAAAAAGAGTCACTCGAGCATAAGCGCAACCGTATCCTGGTAGCGCTAGGCATTTTTGCGGTGGTGTACGCCCTCGACGAGCTCGGTACCCTTACCGCCGCATTCGGCACCCCGGGTGACGTCTACGCCAGCTTCGTGCTGTTCCTGGTGCCGTTCCTAATTGCCGGCTACGACGTACTCCAGAAGGCGTTCAGCAACATCCGCCGCGGCAAGGCGTTCGACGAGAGCTTCCTCATGGCCGTCGCGACCATCGGCGCGTTTGCCATGGTGCTCTTCCCCGACACCGATCCGCACATGGCCGAAGGCGCCGCCGTCATGCTGTTCTACCAGGTCGGCGAGCTGTTCCAAGCATACGCCGTGGGTAAGAGCCGCAAGTCGATCAGCGCCATGATGGACATCGCGCCCGATTACGCCAACGTCGAGCAACCCGACGGCACACTCGAGCAGGTCTTCCCCGATGACATCGCCGTCGGCACCGTCATCGTGGTCAAGCCCGGCGAGCGCGTGCCCATCGACGGCGTCATCGTCGAAGGCGA
>USHS01000168.1 GCA_900554585.1 uncultured Collinsella sp. | reverse complement strand
TGACCAGGAGCAGCTGCAGGCCTTCCTCGATCGTCGCGCCCCCGGTCGCGACGAGACCGCAACCAAGCGCCGCGAGGCCGACGCAGCACATATCATCGCCGGTGTGGTCGATGGGCACACCACCGGCGCACCTATAGCCGCGATTATCGAGAACACCAACACACGCTCCAAGGACTATTCCGAGCTGCGCCGCAAGCCCCGCCCCGGACACGCGGATTTCCCCGCGCGCGTGAAGTACCACAACATGCATGACGTCGCCGGCGGTGGACACTTCTCCGGCCGCCTGACGGCCCCCTTGTGCATCGCCGGCGGCATCGCGCTGCAGGCGCTCGAGGCCCGTGGCATTCGGGTAATGGCACATGTGGCGCAGATCGGCGGTATCTCCGACCTGCCGATGGACGATATGGTCTATCGGCAGGCCGACCGCAAGGCAATCCTTACGAACGACCTGCCCTGCATCGATGCCGCGGCCGCCGGTCGCATGCGCGAGGAGATTCTGGCCGCGCGCAACGAGCTCGACAGCATCGGCGGCATCGTGGAGTGCGGCATCTACGGACTTCCCGCGGGCATCGGCGACCCCATGTTTGACGGCATCGAGAACCGCATCGCGCAGATCGCGTTTGGCATTCCCGCCGTAAAGGGCGTGGAGTTTGGCATGGGCTTTGCCGTGGCTGCCATGCGTGGCAGCGAGAACAACGACCCGTACCGCGTTGATGCCGAGACCGGCGAGATTGCGGTCGAGTCCAATAACGCCGGCGGCATCCTGGGCGGCATTTCCACGGGCGCACCCGTCATGTGGCGGATGGCCGTAAAGCCGACGCCCTCCATCGGTCGCGAGCAACAGACCGTGGACATGGACGCCATGGAAAATGCCGAGCTCTCGGTCCACGGCCGCCACGATCCCTGCATCGTCCCGCGCGCCGTCCCCGTAGCCGAGGCAGCCGCCGCCCTCGCGATTTGGGACGCCCTCCTCGAGGACGCCGCCCAGCTCTAAAAATCTCCGGGGGGCCAACTCCGGCCCCCACGCCCGTCCCAGAAAAATCACCAACACGTGAAAGGGGCCTCCATGGACCTTGCCGATATTCGCCAGGCCATCGATGGCATCGACACCACCCTGCTCAACAGCTTTGTCGAGCGTATGGACATTGCCACCGAAGTCGCCAAATCCAAGATCGAGATGGGCAAGGCCGTCTTTGACCCCGCCCGCGAACGCTCCAAGCTCAACAATCTCGCCAGCCGCGCACCCGAACGCTATGAGGCCCAGACCATCACTCTGTTCCGCCTCCTCATGAGTATGAGCAAGGCCGAGCAGCAGCGCTACATCAACGAGCTCAAGGGCATCACGGTGTCGCAAAAGGCCCACGCCACGGCCACGGCCTTCGATACGCCCTTCCCCCAGACGGCCTCCGTTGCCTGCCAGGGCGTGGAAGGCGCCTACAGCCAGATCGCCGCGTGCAAGCTCTTCGACGTACCCGACATCGCGTTCTTTGAGACCTTCGAGGGCGTCATGCGCGCTGTGCGCGACGGCTTCTGCGAGTTTGGCGTGCTGCCCATCGAAAACTCCACCGCCGGCTCGGTCAACGCCGTCTACGACTTGCTCGCCCAGTTCGACTTCCACATCGTGCGCTCGCTGCGCCTCAAGATCGACCACAACTTGCTCGTCAAGCCCGGAACCAAGCTGCAGGACTTGTGCGAGGTCTACAGCCATGGTCAGGCCATCGCCCAGTGCGCCGGCTTTATCGAGGCGCACGACTTGCACGCCACCAAGTACCCCAACACGGCCATGTCGGCCGAGATGGTCGCGAACTCCGACCGCGCCGACGTTGCCGCCATCGCATCGCGCAGCTGCGCGGCGCTGTATGGCCTGGAGGTGCTGGAGCCCAACATCCAGGACTCGGACAACAACTACACGCGCTTTGTCGTCATCAGCCGCGAGCCGCGCGTCTACCCCGGCGCCAACCGCACCTCGCTCATGATTACCACGGCCAATGAGCCGGGCGCTCTCTACCGCGTGCTCGAGCGCTTCTACGCGCTCAACATCAACCTCATCAAGCTCGAGAGCCGCCCCATCCCCGGGCACGACTTTGAGTTTATGTTCTACTTTGACCTGGACTGCCCCTTTGGCAGCAAGGCTCTCGACGACCTGCTCGATTCCATCGATGACGTATGCGAGAGCTTCACCTACTTTGGCAGCTACACGGAGGTGCTCTAGATGACCGATACCGCCGCAACCCGTCCCTACGGCGTGCTGGGCCGCGTGTTGGGCCACAGCTACACCCCGACCATCTACAAGGAGCTCGCGGGGCTTGAGTACGTGCGCTTTGAGCGCGAGCCCGAGGACCTCCAGGCCTTTATGACCGGCGACGAATGGGAGGGCACCAACGTGACCATCCCCTACAAGCGCGCCGTCATGGAATACCTGGACGAGCTGAGTCCGCTGGCCGAGCGCATGGGCAACGTCAACACCATCACGCGCCTGCCTGACGGTCGCCTGCGCGGCGACAACACTGACTATTTCGGTTTTCAGTGCCTGGTCGAGGAGCTGGGTGTAGAGGTCGCCGACAAAAAGGTTCTCGTGCTCGGCGCCACCGGCGGCGCAGGCACCACGGCCAGCATGGTGCTCGGCGACCTGGGCGCCGTCGTCATACCAGTCGGCCGCACGAGCGAGGTCAATTACGACAACATCGCGCAGCAATCAGATGCCGAGTTGCTCGTCAACTGCACGCCTGCTGGCATGTTCCCCCACTGTCCCGACACTCCCTGCACGCTCGAAGGCCTCGATGCGCTCGAGGGCGTCATCGACATTGTCTACAACCCCGCCCGCACGGGCCTGATGCTCGAGGCCGAGCGCCGCGGCATCCCCTGCATCGGCGGCCTGCTCATGCTTGTGGCACAAGCAGCACAGGCTGTTGAGCGCTACACCGGCAAAGCCACCCCGCGCGAGCGCATCCTGGACGTAACGGAGCGCCTGTCTCACCGCGAGCAGAACATTGCCCTGATTGGCATGCCGGGTTCGGGCAAGACCCGCGTAGGCGAGCAGATCGCCCTGCTCACGGGTCGCGAGCACATCGACTTGGACCGCGCGCTTGAGGAGCGTCTAGGCATGCCCTGTGCCGACTTTATCGTCAAGCGCGGCGAGGCGGCCTTCCGCGAGCAGGAGACGGCGGCGCTGGCCGACATCTCCAAGCGCAGCGGCCTGGTACTTTCCACGGGTGGCGGTGTGGTCACGCGCGACGAGAACTACCCGCTGCTGCACCAGAACAGCCAGATCGTGATGCTCAACCGCAAGCTCGACGAACTCGCCCATAAGGGACGCCCCATCACCGCCCGCGACGGCATCGATAAGCTCGCCGAGCAGCGCATGCCGCGCTACCGCGCCTGGGCCGACTACATCATCAACTCACGCGACTGCGCCGCCGACACCGCGGCCGCCGTCCTCGACACCCTCCCACCCGCTCTCTAACAAATACCACCACAAAGGGGACAGGCACCTTTGTGGTGGTTTTTCATTCCGCCTCACCGCCCGACCAACCGCAAAGGAAGCAACCATGAAAGCGCTCGTCATCAACGGTCCCAACCTCAACATGCTCGGCATTCGCGGGCCGGGCATCTACGGCAGCGACGACTACGACCGCCTGGTCCAGATCTGCCAGGAGGCAGGCGCTGCACAGGGTTTTGACGAGGTCGAGGTCTTCCAGTCCAACCACGAGGGCAGCATCGTCGACAAGATTCAGGAGGCCTACGGCAAGGTCGACGGCATCGTCATCAACCCGGCTGCCTACACGCACACCAGCGTGGCGATCCTCGACGCCCTCAAAGCCGTCGCCATCCCCGCCGTCGAGGTCCACATCAGCGCCGTCGAGAAGCGAGAGGACTTCCGCCAGGTAAGCTATGCACGCCTAGCGTGCTTTGCCACCATCACCGGCGAAGGCCTCCAGGGCTACGCCCACGCACTGGAGTTGCTGAGGGAACGACTCGAAAAGTAAGACCGCAACACTACTGAATAAATAA
>USHS01000167.1 GCA_900554585.1 uncultured Collinsella sp. | reverse complement strand
ATGTCCTTTCCATCGACCCACCGCGCGCCGGCTCCACCCCCGAGTTCCTCGAAGCTGCCTGCGCACTAAAGCCACGCCGCATCACCTATATCAGCTGCAACCCCGTAACCCAAGAGCGCGACCTGCACCAGCTCCTCGACGGAGGCTATCGCTTGCTCAAGATCACGCTCGTCGACATGTTCCCCCACACCGACCACACCGAAACCGTAGCGGTCCTCGAACGCCGCTAATTGTCCGGCACAAGAAAGGGGGCGGCCCGCCTGGACCGCCCCCTTCGCTTGCTTTATAAACTCCGTTACATCCTCTTGCGCAGGTCGCACACGCCGGCTGCCGCCATCTCGCGCAGCAGCGTCTCGCGGTCGCGTGTCACGATCAGGTCCAGCGGGAAGTGAATCTCGTCGAGCAACTTGCGCGCGTGATCGAGCTTGCCAATGGCCATGCCAATGTGGGCATCGGTCGACACACCAATACCCACGCCCAGCTCGGCGCAACGCTCGGCAATCTTGCGGCATACGGCCCAATGCTCAGTGTCGACACCGTGTTCAAGACTATGGTTGTTGATCTCGATAATCTTGTGCTTGGCCTTAGCCGCCAGCAGCACCTCGTCGATATCGAACGACACGCCCGAGCGACCCGTGTGGCCCAGCATAAACACCTTGGGGTGCTCCAGGGCATTGATATACATCTCGGTCGTCTGGGCCAGCGTCGCGCCTTCAGCGAACTGCGGATTATGCACGCTTGCCACCAAATAATCCAAATTACGCGTAACCAAATCGAACAGTGAATGCTGACGGCTGTATGAATCGCCGGCGATATCGAGCGTGACAGGAGTGTCCTCGCCAAACAGGCTTCCGTCCAGCGAAACGATATCGGCCTCGGCACCACGCAGCACCAGCACGCCGCTCCATATACGCGGCCAGATATCCTGGTTGATAAAGAACTGGTAACTGCGCAGGTCATTAGGGCAAGCCGTAACCATAGAGCTCAGATGGTCGGCAGATCCGAGCACCTGCAGGCCACGCTCTGCCGCCCAGTACACATTCTCCTCAATAGTCGAATATGCATGCGCAGAGAACATCGTATGGGTATGAATGTCACAAGAAAGCAGGTAGGGCATCGGGTCTCCTTATCTGGCACGGCCGTCGCTTATATTCATTGTACGCATAGCCTTCGATAGTCGTAAAACCACTCCATCCCAAAGACACAACGTCCATGACAACGGGGTTCGGCTTAACACCAAACCCCGTTTCACGTAAAACATTGTAGGCAGAGCGCTTTACTTTTAACGATACTCGTCCGCCAACTGCTTCCAAGCAGGTAGCGAATTGACAATCGTTTCGTAACTCACGCAATAGCCCAGGCGGAACCAACCCGGCATACCAAAGCTGTCCGAGGGAACCGCAAGCAACTCATACTTCTTTGCGCGCTCGCAAAACGCATTCGCATCGGGCTCGAGCGCCTTCACCCACAGGTAGAAAGCACCGTCCGGCTCAACGTAGGTGTAGCCGTACTCCGCCAATGCGTCGGTGAGCGCCGTGCGGTTGCGGGCATAGGCATCGATATCGCTCGGCTCATCGATACAATCGATAATCACGCGCTGGAAGAGCGCCGGTGCGCATACAAAACCCAGCGTACGGGCAGCGCCCGCAACAGCCGGCATCAGACGCGCAGCCTGCGGATTGGTGTTGGGAACCAAGATCCAACCCACGCGCTCACCAGACAGCGACAGCGACTTAGAATACGAGTAGCACACCACGGTGTTCTCGTAGATCGAGGGCACCCAGGGCACCTCGGCACCGTACACGATCTCGCGATACGGCTCATCCGAGATGAGGACAATCGGATTCTCGGGATCGCGCTTGGCGTTAACCTCGCGCAAAACATCGGCCAGTCGCGTCAGCGTGTCGCGTGTATACACGGCACCGGTCGGGTTGTTGGGCGAATCGATAATGACGGCCGCTGTCTTATCGCTAATCGCCTTGAGCACGTTGTCCACGCTCAGCTGGAACGTGTCTTCATCGGCAGGCGCCTCGACACACGTGCAGCCGGCCTTCTCAATCCACACGCGATACTCCGGAAAGTACGGGGCGATAACAATAACCTCGTCGCCCGGGTTCGTAACGGCATTGAGCGTGCAGGTGAGCGAAGCCGCGGCGCCCACCGTCATAAAGACGTCCTTGCCCTCATAGCTCGTGCCAAAGCGGCGGTTGAGCGATTCGGCGACGGCTGCTCGACATTGCGGCAGACCCGGTGCGGGCGTATAACCGTGCAGCTGGTCGCTCGGCAGCTCCAAAGCCTTCTTAATGGACGCAGCCACAGCGGCGGGCGCCGGAACACTCGGGTTGCCCAGCGAAAAATCGAATACGTTCTCCGCACCGATCTGCGCCTTGCGCTCAAGACCATAGCTAAAGATCTCGCGGATGATGGAGCTTTCCGCACCGCGAGCATACATAGTTTCGTTGATCATCTGTTCCCCTTTCGCATAGGCGCTATTGTACGCTTTAGCCGAGCAAAGTGCCGCAGCAATGTTAATTGGGGACAGACTTAAATGCGTGAAAACGCTCATTTAAGTCTGTCCCCAATCAACAGATGGCCCCATATCGCTCAAAAGAAAAAGCCTCCGCAGGTTTCCCCGCGGAGACTTTCGCCACAAAGACTATTTGTCGGTGTCGGTATCAGCGTTGACGGCACAGTCATCGCCGGCGTCATCGGATGCGGCTTCGGCATCCTCCTGCATGGCCGCCTGCGCAAAAGCCGCGGCATCAGCCGCCAGCTCCTCCTCGCTCATACGAGGCGCGCGCTTCTTGGTCGGCATGCCAGCCGCCTTGGCGTTGCGCTCCTCCTTGGCCGCCAGGATATCGCCCTCGCGCTCAAGGTAGGCATCCCACTCGTTATCGAGCAGGGCGTTCACGGCGTCGCCCTCGACGGTCTCGCGCTCAAGCAGCACCTTCGCCATCAGATCAAGCTGATCGCGACGGGCATCCAAAATCTCGACCGCGCGGCGATGGGCCTCGCGCATGATGCGCTGAACCTCGATATCGATGCGGCGCGCCGTCTCCTCGGAGTAATCCTGGTGATCGGCGTAATCGCGACCAAGGAACACCTGATGCTGCGCCTCGCCAAACACTTGCGTGCCCAGTTCCTCGCTCATGCCCAGACGCGTAACCATCTCGCGCGCCATCTTGGTCGCGCGCTCCAGGTCGTTGCTCGCGCCCGACGTGATGTCATCGCACATGAGCTCCTCGGCAACGCGGCCGCCCAAGAACACGGCAAGCTCGTCGAGCATCTCGTTCTTGGTCTTGAGGAAGTGATCCTCCTGCGGAAGCTGCAACGTGTAGCCCAGAGCCTGGCCGCGGCTGACAATCGAAATCTTATGAACCGGGTCGGAGTGCTCCAAGATGTGACCCACCAGGGCATGGCCGCTCTCGTGGTAGGCAATCGTGGTGCGCTCGGCTTCGGTCATCACGCGACCCTTGCGTTGCGGTCCGGCAATCACGCGCTCCATCGACTCCTCGACCTCGTCCATCGAGATCACGGAACGATGACGGCGAGCGGCCAGCAGCGCAGACTCATTGAGCAGGTTCGCCAAATCGGCACCGGTAAAGCCAACGGTCATCTGGGCGAGCTTCTCAAACTTAACGTCCTCGTCCATCGGCTTGTTCTCGGCATGCACACGCAAGATCTGCTCGCGACCCTTTACGTCCGGACGGTCGACCGTGACCTGACGATCAAAACGACCGGGGCGCAGCAATGCCGGATCCAGAATATCGGGGCGATTGGTTGCGGCGATCAGGATGACCGACTCGCTTTCCTCAAAACCGTCCATCTCGACCAGCAGCTGGTTGAGCGTCTGCTCGCGCTCGTCGTGACCGCCGCCTAGGCCGGCTCCGCGCTGACGTCCCACGGCATCGATCTCGTCAATAAAGATGATCGACGGAGCCTGAGACTTGGCCTCCTTAAAGAGGTCGCGCACGCGGCTCGCGCCGACGCCCACGAACATCTCGACAAAGTCAGAGCC
>USHS01000166.1 GCA_900554585.1 uncultured Collinsella sp. | reverse complement strand
GTCGAGCGCGGTGTAGTGGCGCTGGTTGCGGCCGATGGTGAGCGTGGAGCCCGGCTGCACAAAGCGATGGATGGACACGGCGGCCTCGTGACCGGCGGCGATGGCGTCGATGGCAAAGCTCGGACCGGTGCAGACGTCGCCGCCCACAAAGATGTCGGGCTCAGCGGTCTGATAGGTCTGGGGGTCGGCAAGAGCACCCTGGCCGCGGCCGAGCTCCACCTTGGAGCCAGCCAGCAGGTCGCCCCACACAATGGACTGGCCAATCGACATGACCACGCGGTCGGCATCGACGCGGCGCAGATCGTTCTCGTCGTACTCGGGCGCAAACCGGCCCTCGTCGTCAAAGACACGCGTGCAGCGCTTGAAGGTGATACCGCACACACGACCGGCCTCGTCCAGGTGAACCTCCTTGGGGCCCCAGCCGCAGCTGATGTGAGCGCCGTCCTCAACGGCCTCGCGACGCTCCTCCTCGCTGGCGGGCATCTGGGCCTCGCTCTCCAGGCAGAACATCTCAACGTGCTCGGAACCCAGACGGCAGGCGTTGCGCGCGACGTCGATGGCCACGTTGCCGCCGCCCACCACGATGGTGCGGCCGGGCAGCGCGTCGATCTTGCCACTGTTGACCTCGCGCAAAAAGTCGACGGCCACGGTCACGTCCTCGGCATCCTCGCCCGGAATACCGGCGAGGCGGCCGCCCTGGCAGCCGATGGCAACATAAAAGGCCTTAAAGCCCTGCGCGCGCAGCTCGTCGAGCGTCACATCGCGACCGACCTCCACGCCATAGCGGAACTCGGCGCCCATCAGGCGAATGATCTCGACCTCTGCCTCGATAACGTCCTTCTCCAGCTTAAAGCTGGGAATGCCGTAGGTGAGCATGCCGCCCGGGCGCTCGTTCTTCTCAAACACGACGGGCTTGTAGCCCTTCTCGGCCAGATAGAAAGCACAGGACAGACCGGCCGGACCGGCACCGATGATGGCGATCTTCTGGTCGAAGCCGCCGGCACGCGTCGGGGTCACCACGGGTGGGACATAGCGGGTCGCGGCATCCAGATCGCGCTGGGCGATGAACTTCTTGACCTCGTCGATAGCCACGGCAGCGTCCACACGGCCACGGGTGCAGGCATCCTCGCAACGGCGGTTGCACACGCGGCCGCAGATAGCGGGCAGCGGGTTCTCGCGCTTGATGAGCGCCAGCGCCTCGTCATAGCGACCCTGCGCCGCAAGCTTCAAGTAGCCCTGAACGGCAACGTGCGCGGGGCAAGCCGTCTTGCAGGGCGCGGTGCCAGACTCGTGCGTCTCGATACGGTTATCGTTGCGGTAGTTGGGCGACCACTTGGTGTGGTCCCACTTGGTGGCATCGGGCAGCTCCTGGCGCGGATACTCGGGCACCTGTCCGCCGGCCTTTTTGCTGCAGAGCTTCTGGCCGAGCTTGGCGGCACCGGCAGGGCACACCTCAACGCAGCGACCGCAGGCCACGCACTTGTCCTTCTCGACCTTGGCGACATAGGCCGAGCGCGACAGGTTAGGCGTGTTGAACAGCTGCGAGGTGCGCAGGGCGTAGCATACGTTGACGTTGCAGTTGCAGATGGCGAAGATCTTGTTCTCGCCGTCGATATTGGTGATCTGGTGCACAAAGCCGTTGTCCTCGGCCTGGCGCAAGATGTCGTAGACCTCGTCGCGCGTCACGTAATGACCACGGTCGGTCTCGACCACGTAGTCGGCCATATCGCCCACGGCAATGCACCAGTCGGCGGGGTCGTCGGCGCAGCCCTCGCCCATCACGCGACGGCTCGCGCGGCAGCTACAGGTGCTGGCGGCATACTTACCCTCGTATTTGTCGAGCCAATGCTCGATATGCTCAATCGGCACCGAGGTGCTCGTGGCATCAATGGCCTTCTCGACCGGAATGACATGCATGCCGATGCCGGCGCCTCCGGGCGGCACCATCGGCGTGGCTTTGGACAGCGGCCCCTTGGAGGCCTGCTCAAAGAACTTGGCATAGACCGGATGCTCCTCGAGCTGGCTCACGCGCATGTTGAGGAACTCAGCGGAACCCGGCACCAGCATGGGCAGCACCCATTGCTTGGCGCGCTCGGGGTTTTCCCAGTTGTACTCGAGCAGGCCCGTGTAGCTCATATCGTCGAGCATCTTCTCGATATCGGCCTCGGGCATGCCGGTGAGCTTGACCATCTCGGGCAGCGTGTAGGGACGGCGCATCTTCATCTTGCAGAGCACCTCGGCCTGCTCGTCGGTCGCGGCCTCGGCAAACGACCAGTACTCGTAGCCCAGCAGCTCGTCGCGATGCAGCAGACGGTTGGTGCAGTGCTCGCACAGCTTGACAATTGCCTCGCGCGGATGCTCCGGCAGCGGCGGCACGAACTCCGAACCGATATCGGGCTCGGTGTAGCTAATTCCCGGTCCGTTGAGAATCATGGTTGTCCCTTCTCTTGCCGCAGCCCGACGAGGCCGCAGCGCCCCTCTTTTTTTGCAGGTCGGGCATGCCCCATGCCGTTCACCCGCCATTGTTGACATTGTGTCAAAAATAGTATTGACGAACCGTCAACAATATTCAAGACTGTTAGGTGAACGGTCAGGCAAAAGAGGATGAAAGGCGGCAAAACATGGGCGACAACACAGCAGATACCTCTGTGGTCGATGCCGTCCCCGCGCCCGACAGCACGGCCAAACGTCTGACGGGCGACGAACGCCGTCGCGAGATCCTCGATGCCGTGCGCACCGTGAGTTCCGAGCTGGGCGTGTCGCATCTATCGGTATCAGCCGTGACCAAGCGAGCCGGCTGCACGCGCTCGCTGTTCTACCACTACTTTGCCGATATGGACGCCGCCGTCACCGCTGTCATGGACGAGGCAATCGACGGTTTTATCTCCGAGCTCGAGCAGTGGAACGCCGGCCGCACCGTCGGTGATATCGAAGGCGCGCTCGACACCGTCGCCCCGCTCTTTAAGCGTCTGGTCGTGAGCGGCCACGAGCTGCCGAGCACGCTCACCTCGAGCAGCGGTGCGCTCTACGGCGGCTTTTTGCACAACGTGGTCCAGCGCGTGGCGCAGTATATCTGCGACACCACCGTGGTGGATTTTGTCGCCCATCATGAGCTACGCATCGACCATGTCTACGAGACGTTCTACACCCTCATCATGGGGTTGTTGATGTATATCCGCACGCACCCCGATGTGCCCGACGAGACGGTCAAGGAGATTATCGCCTCGACGCTCCACATCGAGGGCTATACCGCCAAGTATCCGGAGCGCAAGCCCCAGAACTGACGCCATTTGGCCAAACTGCCCGCGATCAGAAGAGGGGCCGCGGGCGTGTGAAAGGAGAGCAGCATGCTGTTCGATGTTTGGGGTAGCGATACCCTTATCCACTGGGCCGGCTGGGCCATGGTCTTTATTGGCCTGATCGTGCTCAACGAGGTCGGCCGCCGCACCAAGCTGGGCGCGGCAATCATCTTTGGCGTGGCTCCGCTGGCCATGACCATCTACTGCATCGCTATCGCCGTGGGCGTTTCGCAGGGTGCCGAGTGGGCGCTCACCAACCCCACCCATGTGTACCAGAACAGCTGGTTCCACTACGCCAAGGTATACGCGGCGCTGGCCGGTTGCTGGGGCTTCATTGCCATTAAGTACCAGTGGGGCAAGATCGGCAAGGCGCATTGGTTCCGCGCGTGGCCGTTTGTGATTGTCGCCATCAACATCATGATTGCCGTCGTGTCCGACTTCGAGAGCGCCTATCACTTCTTTGTCCTGGGCCAGTCCACTTGGGTCACCTCCGAAGGTGCTACGCAGCTGGCCGGCTGGAATAACGTGTTCAACGGCATCGCCGGTATCATCAACATCTTCTGCATGACCGGTTGGTGGAGCGTCTACGCCTCCGAGGATCAGACCGACATGCTGTGGCCCGACATGACCTGGGTCTACATCATCGCCTACGATATCTGGAACTTCTGCTACACCTACAACTGCCTGCCCACCCACTCCTGGTTCTGCGGCTTTGCGCTGCTGCTGGCGCCCACCGTCGCCGCCTTTATCTGGAACAAGGGCGGCTGGATCCAG
>USHS01000165.1 GCA_900554585.1 uncultured Collinsella sp. | reverse complement strand
CTACACCTCTCTATTCGTCGGCAGCGTCAGATGTGTATAAGAGACAGGCCGCGACCTTATGACGTGGGACTACGTTGGCGCTCCGCTACTGCCCGACGAGCCGTTCGATTGCCATGGCGTGTATTCAGGCTCCGCGCTTGCCGAGGACGGCCGCATTCGCGTGCTTTATACGGGCAACGTTAAGCTTTCCGATGCGGACGGCACGTACGACTACGTCAATACCGGCCGCCGCGCCGATACTGTTTATGTCGAGAGCGCCGATGGACAGACGTTTAGCCAAAAGCGCGTGCTGCTGGCTTCCGAGGATTATCCCGAGGATTTGACCTGCCATGTGCGCGATCCCAAGGTGTGGCGTGACGCGGACGGGCGTTATCACATGGTGCTGGGCGCGCGTCGTCGCGTGGATGGGCCGCATGTAGATAGTCGATTTTGCGCCATGCACGGCGAGGGTGCCGGGCGCGATGTGGGCGAGATCCTGGTGTATGGCTCGCCCGACATGTTGAGCTGGGAGCTCGAGAGCCGTGTGTCTACGCCCGAGCGTTTTGGCTTCATGTGGGAGTGCCCAGGTTATATTGAGCTCGATGCGAATGGCGATACCGCTGCATTTTTGTCGTTCTCGCCCCAGGGCCTTGAGGGCGGTCGTTGGGACCGCGGCAATGTGTATGCCGCTGGCTACATGCCTGTATCGGGCGACATTACGGGTGGTGACGGTGCCTATGAGCTGGGCGAGTTCCGCCTGTGGGACGCCGGTTTTGACTTCTATGCGCCGCAGGAGTTTACGTCCGAGGACGGTCGCCACATTTTGATCGGCTGGATGGGCATGCCCGATGAGCCGACCTATGGCAACGATCCCACTGTGGCGTGCGGCTGGCAGCACTGCATGACGGTGCCGCGTGAGCTTACAGCCGGTGACGGCGGCGTAGTGCTGCAGCAGCCGGCGCGCGAGATCGAGCGCCATTATGCCTCGGTGCGTGTGGGGGAGGGCTCGTTGGAGGTTGCCGGCGATACATGCTTTGACGTTGTTGTTGACGGTGTCGATGGCGCGTTCACCGCAACCGTTGATGGCGAGCTGAAACTGGCGTTTATGCCCTCTGAGGGCGAACTGTCCGCGCGCTTTGAGATGCGATTTACCGATGAAGGTCGCGCTTCTGCCGGCTGCGGTCGTACCGTGCGCTGGGAGCCCGTCGACGAGGTTCGTAACGTGCGCATTGTCGGCGATGTCTCGTCGGTCGAGGTATTTGTGAATGATGGCGCGCTCGTGTTTTCGACACGCATCTATCCCGAGTCCTATGGCGTGACCGTTGACGCTCCGGGCGCGAACGTAAACTACCATACGCTCAGCATTTAGGCGAGTCGTCGCATATCGGCGCTATACTTCAGCCGTTGCCCACGATGCGGGGAACACCCGCATCGTGGGTTTTTGCTTATGAAGGGACGGTGCCGTGTGAACGTGCAACAGCTAGAAGGGGACTGGGCTTTGAGGACAGGCGCGCGTGAGGGGCGGTTGCTTGCGGCCCCGCATGTGCCGGCAGCGCTGTCGCAGCTGGGAATTGTGCGTCCCGGTGACCGCCTGGTTGCGTTTGCCGATGACTTTGCCGATGCGTTTGTGCACGGCTTTGATTGCTGCGATGTCGCGCTGGTGGGTTCGCCGTCCGTCGAGGCGTTTGCCGCCGCGTCCGAGGGTTTTGATGCTTCGTTTGATGCCGAGGGACCGCACCTGTGGTGGTTCGTCAACTCTATCGGCGGGTTTGGTCTGCGCGTCCCCGATCTTCGCGCTCTGGGTCGCGTGGCTCGCGAAGCCCGCGCGCTGCTGGTTGTGGACAACACCGTGGCGTCGGCTTTTGGCTGCGATCCGCTGCGGCTGGGTGCTGCGCTGTCGCTTGAGGCGCTTGACCGCGTGTGTGCCGGTAAGGCTCCGCGTAAGCTCGTTGCCGCTTCGGTGGCACGCTCGCAGCTCAAGCGCCATCGTGTGGATGCTGTTGCCGAGTGCGCGCAAGTATTGTTTGCAGGCTGCGGTGCTTTGGCACTCGACCTTTCTACCGAGGAGACCGACGTGCTGGAGCGTGGGCTTTCCTCGCTTAACGCCCGCATGCAGGCGCATTTCGACCGCGCCCGTGCGCTGGCCGAGTATCTGGCCGCCAACGAGATGGTGCGCAACGTGTGCTATCCCGGGCTGAACTCGCATCCCGACCATGCGGTTGCAACGAGAATCCTCGAGCATGGTTTTGGCCCGGCAGTTGAGTTTGACCTGATGAATTGCACCGCGGGTGAAGTCTTCAGCATCCTGCCGGATGAATTCCGTACTTCACCCGCCGGCGGCGCAACGACGCGCCTTTCGGCCCCACGCGGCAAACAGGGGAGCACCATCCGTCTCTTCGCCGGTACTGACAACCCACTGGTTGTAGCGTCAACCCTTGACAACGCCCTTCGCAACTAGCTAAATCATTCTCAACTCCATAAGTTGCGGTGAAATATGGATTGATTTACGGCTTTAACCGCATAAACAGTCCCTATTTCACCGCAACTTAGGAGAAGGGGTTGTGAGGCTAAAAAAGCCGCGTCCCAAATTAGCTACTTTTTGATGCTGGCGATGAGGTCGTTGGCTTTGGTAGCAATGACCTGGTTTATGTCGGCCTGCAGGGTTTCGTAGGCTTTGATGGCTCGCTCGCCGGCGGGGGTGAGCGTGGATCCGCGGGCGCCGTCGCGCTCGATGAGCTTGCAGCCCAGCTGGCCTTCGGCCTCATTCACAATGCGCCAGGCTTTGGAATACGCCATGCCCATGCTCTTGGCGGCACGGTTGAGCGAATGCTCGCGGGCGATACCTTGCAGCAGCAAGACACAGCCGTGGCCGAAGACGCCCGGCAAATCCTTGTCGCACGCTTGAATGACCAACTTTGCCGTCGTCTTGTACTCCATCTGCTCCACGTCTCCCCGCTAAAGTGTTTGCTGGGCAAACGCAAAGCCTGCGTCAAACCCTCGTGTGCTCTTCTTAAATCATGCATTGTAGCAGTCAAAGTGCGTTAAGATACTTCCCCAGTATTGGGCGCCCAAGGTTGGGCTGGGTCCTACGAGGCCTGCAGCCGACCGGTCGCATGGAAAAAGGAGAAACATGGCTACGTTCTTTCCCGGTGAGTCCCACACGTTTTCGGAGTATCTGCTGGTCCCTGGTTACTCGTCCTCGCAGTGCATTCCCAACAACGTCTCTCTTAAGACGCCGCTAACCCGCTTTAAGCGCGGTGAGAAGCCGGCAATCACCCTGAACATCCCCATGGTTTCCGCCATCATGCAGTCCGTCTCGGGCGTCGACATGGGTGTCGCGCTCGCTACTGAGGGTGGCCTGTCCTTCATTTACGGTTCCCAGAGCGCCGAGTCCGAGGCCGCTATGGTCAAGGCCGTCAAGGATCACAAGGCTGGCTTCGTTCAGTCCGATTCCACGCTGACCCCCGACATGACCATGGAGCAGGTCATCGAGCTCAAGGAGAAGACCGGTCATTCCACCATGCCGGTTACCGACGACGGCACTCCCAAGGGTAAGCTCCTGGGCATCGTCACCAGCCGTGACTATCGTCCCAGCCGCGACGACCACCAGACGAAGGTCTCCGAGTTCATGACTCCGCGTGAGCAGCTCATCGTGGGCGACAAGAACATCAGCCTCAAGGTTGCCAACGACGTCATCTGGGACAACAAGCTCAACGCTCTGCCCATCGTCGACGACAACGATCACCTCATGGGCATTGTCTTCCGCAAGGACTACGACAGCCACAAGACCAATCCCAACGAGCTGCTCGATAACGACAAGCGCTACATGGTCGGCGCCGGTATCAACACCCGCGACTATGCCGAGCGCGTGCCGCTGCTCATCGAGGCCGGCGCCGACGTCCTGTGCATTGACTCCTCCGAGGGCTTCAGCGAGTGGCAGAAGCGCACCATCGAGTGGATCCGCGCCAACTATGGCGAGGACGTCAAGGTCGGTGCCGGTAACGTCGTCGACGCCGAGGGCTTCCGCTTTTTGGCCGACTGCGGTGCCGACTTCATCAAGGTCGGTATCGGCGGTGGCTCCATCTGCATCACCCGTGAGACCAAGGGCATCGGCCGTGGCCAGGCTACCGCACTGATC
>USHS01000164.1 GCA_900554585.1 uncultured Collinsella sp. | reverse complement strand
GCGCCATGATTTTTGCTCTGGTGCTTTACCTCATTGCTGTCGGCGCCGTCAACGGTCTCCGCCTGTGGGCCATCCAGCGCTACCGGGAAAAGCAGCTGGCCTCCCAGCAGGAGTACACCCGGCAGCTTCAGGAGAAAAACCGCCAGCTTAGCGCCGCCGTGGAGCAGGCCGACCGGGCCAACGCCGCCAAAACCAGCGTTGGCATAATCTGGCGCAGGCCCGGTCGCGACGCCTCGTAGCCCGCAAAGAACAACGCAAGCACCAGCGCCACCACGACAAGCATGGCAAGCGCCGCCTGCTCAACGCCCGCCAGCAACGCCGCGGCCATTACCGCCGGCACCGCCAGCAGCAGTGGGATCTCCAGTTTTGCTAGTAGGCGCGAGACGCGATAATCCGTCATCCCATCACGCCCTGTAGAACACGTTGTCGGCAAAAAAGTCGGCCGGCGGCTCCATGCAGGCAATCTCGCCGTCGAACATCATGGCAATGTCATCGGCAACCTGCTCGGCAAAATCCAGATCGTGCGTGGCCATGATGACGGTGCCGCCAGCCTCTGCATGGTCACGCAGGGCGCGAGCGATGATGCGGCGACTGGCCAGGTCCAAACCCTTGGTGGGCTCATCGAGCAATAGCAGCTCGGGGCCAATCAGAAGCAGCTTTGCCAACGCAAGCAGTTGACGTTGTCCGCCCGAAAGATCGTACGGGTGGCGCCCATCCAGGCCCGACAGCCCCAGGCTCGCCGCGCGCTCCCACGCCACAGCCTCGTCATATCCGCAGGTCGAAGCCCATTCCATCAGCTCATCGCGCACCGTCTCGGCAACCAGCAACGCCTTGGGGTTCTGAGGCAGCAGCGCTGCCGATCCCGCCCCGCGCTCCATATGCCCACGCTGCAACTTGACCGTCTTGGCCAGCACCGAAAGCATTGTCGACTTCCCGCAGCCGTTACCGCCCACAACCGCATGCACCGCGCCAGCCGAGAACGCCGCATCGAGCCCGCGCAGCACCCAGCCGGACGCCCGATCGTAGCGAAACCAGCTCCCTGCCAGGGTGGTGGCCGACCCAGCGTGCATTTTTGGGAGAATTCGGCATCCACCGGCGCGCGATGGCGCCCCCGAGTCGTCTTGCGACAGTATTTGCGCCTCAAATTCACCCGATTTGTCCGATTTCAGTCCTTTTTTTGCACCCGGAGCGCCCGTGCGCGGGTCCAAAGAGCCCAGCTGGCCGCTGGCGCTGCTGAAAACTCCGTTTTTTGCACGCCGCGAGGCACCCCACCCTGACGCCTCGCCAGAAAACAGCTCTTCACGATGCCCCAGGGAGGCAATGTCGGCCACCTCGCACACGCGTCCGTCTTCAATCCGATACGCGCACGTCGCGTATTCGAGCATCGGACGTGGCTGATGCGTTGCCACGACAACCGTGCAGCCCAGCTCGCGATTCACGCGGAACAGCGCATGCAGAAAACTCTTCTCGGCAACGGGATCCAGTTGGGACGTGCGCTCGTCGAGCAGCAGCACGCGTGGGCGCAACGCCAGCACAGCCGCCAGCGACAGCAGCTGTTTGCGTCCACCCGAAAGCGTATCGGTATCGCGGTGGAGCCAATCCTCCAACCCAAAGAAATAGCTGGTCTCGGCCACGCGACGGCGCATCTCGTCGCGCGACATGCCTAAGTTTTCCAAGCCAAACGCCATCTCGTGCCACACGGTTTCGCACACGATCTGGTTCTCGGGGTCCTGAAACACATAGCCCACGCGCTCCGCGGACGCCCGAACGTCCACATCGGCAACGTTCTCGCCCAGCACGCGCAGCTCGCCAGTGCATTCGCCCGCCGGCGAAATCTCGGGTTTGAGCAACGAGAGTAGCGTCGACTTACCCGACCCAGTACCACCTACCAGCAGTGCAAACGCACCTTGAGGAACACGCCAATCGAGTTCCTCGAGCACCGGCGCCTCAGCCCCGGGGTAGGTAAAGCTCAGGCCCCGTACTTCAATCGCAGGCACATCAGAGCCGCACGCCACGCCCGTTACCAAGCAGCTATCCAACCGAGTCATCAGCCAAACCTCTTCTCATCAATCGCGTGCAGCACACAGGGCAGCACCATCCAAGCCGCGTATGCAACATAGCCCGGCCACGGTGCCGGCACCGATAGCTGCGGGTAAAACGAATACTGCGTCGTCGCGGTCCACGCCGCTGCCGTCGTGGCCACGCCAAACACCGCAAGTCCAACCAGCGCGGCAACATCGCCGCGCCTCAGCCGATACCGCGCGTACGTCGTGCGACGCGTCGCAGCACCCCACCCGCGCGAGCGCATGGCATCCGCGCGCTCCAGCGAATCTTCCATGCCCCAGCCCATCAACACACTCGACGCCCGCAGGCGCGAGCGCACGGGGTCGGCCGGCGCGCGGCCAGGCACATCAATCGCATCCTGCACCGCCAGTACCGTACGACCGCGGCGTAAAAACTGCGGGATAAGCCGCATGCACATCGAGATCATGAGCGCGACCACCGGCGCGGCGTTGCCAAAAAGCGCAAGTACCTTGTCGTATTCGAGCATCGACGCCGCGGCCTCAAACCACAGCACGCTCGCCACAAACAGCCCGCCCATGCACAGGCCGTAAACCATGCTCTCCAGATACACCGCGCGCATGCCAATACGGAACAGCTCCGTCGAGCCCGATGCACTAAACAGCGGATTGAGCACCGCGATAATCAAAATCACCGGCAGCTGCCAGCGAAGCGCCCCCAACGTGCGCGCAGCACCGCGCGTCGCAAGCCCGTACGCCAGCCCGCCCGCAAGCGACAGCGCGATCAGCACCGGCTGCATCGAGAACATGGTGAGCCCCAACGTCAGCACCATGTAGAGCGCCGGCACCGCCGGATGCGACATGGAAAATGCCGCGACGGGTTCGTTGCCCGATTCCTCTCGCATGATATCCACGGGCACCCCCATCCCCTCGCTCAAACGTCAACGCCGCAGCGCCGCCACCATACACAACCAGCGCAAACGCCGTACCGCCGGCCCAAGCCTCAGCTGCCGCGCATCAATCGTTACGCGCTCATCATATGCCTGCGGTATCATATTGCGCCGTGTATCGTTTCCAAACACACGTCTCTATAACGTAACAGGAGATCACATGGACGCAACCGCAATTATCCTCGCCGCCGGCGAGGGCACCCGCATGAAGTCGAACCACTGCAAGGTTTCGCACAAGATCCTGGGCAAGCCCATGGTTCAGTGGATCGTCGACGCCACTATCAAGGCCGGCTGCAGCCGCGTCGTGGTCGTCATCGGCAGCCACGCCGACGAGATGCGCGCCCTTATCGATGGCGCCTACGCCAACAGCGCCACCAAGGTCGAGTGCGTCGAGCAGACCGAGCGCCTGGGCACTGGCCACGCCGTCAAGGTCGCGCTCGAGGCCTGCGGCATCGCGCAAGGCCCCGTCGTCGTGCTCAACGGCGACCTGCCGCTCATCACCGCCGACACCGTCGCCAAGTTCGCGCAGACCGTCGCCACCGGCGAGCTCGCCTGCACCGTCATGACCATGACCCCGCCCGATCCTTTTGGCTACGGCCGCATCAAGCTGGGCGCCGGTGGTCAGATCGAGCGCATCATCGAGCAGAAGGACTGCACGCCCGAGCAGGCTGCCACGCTGCTGGAGTGCAACGCCGGCTGCTACGCCTTTGACGGCGCGCAGCTCGCCGCCCACATTAACGAGATCGGCAACGACAACGCGCAGTCCGAGTACTACCTGCCCGACATGCTCGAAATCCTCAAGGGTCACGGCCAGGCAGTCTCCATCTTCCACTGCGACGACTACCGCGACGGCCTGGGCGTCAACAGCCGCATCCAGCTCGCGCAGCTCACCGCCATCGCGCGCGACCGCATCAACGAGCACTGGATGGCCGAGGGCGTTACGTTCATCGACCCCACGCAGGCCTGGATCGGCCCCGACGCCACCATCGGCCGCGACACCGTCGTGTGGCCGCAGACGCATCTGATCGGTCACGTCACCGTGGGCGAGGAGTGCCAGCTCGGCCCCAACAGCCGCCTCACCGACACCACTGTCGGCAGCGGCTGCACCATCGATGAGACCATCGCCATCGAGGCCGTCATCGAGAACGGCGTCGACTGCGGCC
>USHS01000163.1 GCA_900554585.1 uncultured Collinsella sp. | reverse complement strand
CGGCACCCTCGGCCTCGACAAGCTCGGAAAACTTGACACGGTCGACCGCCAGGGCGCCGCCGGCGGGAACAGCGGCACGATGAGCGCAGTCGAGCAGCACCGAGCCCATACGCCCGAGCTCGGCCTTCAGCAGACCGGCGGCAGAATCGGGACGGGTCGACTTAAACGAATTGGAGCAGACGAGCTCCGCCAAGTGATCGGTATGGTGGGCAGGAGAGCCCACCTGCGGGCGCATCTCGCACAGCTTTACGGCGAACCCGCGATCTGCCAGCTGAATCGCGCATTCCGATCCCGCCAGACCGCCACCGACAACCGTCACCTGATCAAACAGCATCTGCAAACACCTTTCTAATTGACACGTTTTCCATTGTGACCGAAGGGCGTCTGGGCGTGAAGGGCAAACTTGGAGGGCGCATACCTTCCATCCATCATGCGCTCGATGAGGCCCTCGAGTTCGAGCGAACCCAGAAGTTTGAGCACGCCGACGGCATCGAGCGAGACGAGTGCCGCGATGTCGTCGACCTTGAGCGGCGAGGCGATGAGCGCATGCATCACAGCCTGCTGCGTGGGGTCCAGATCTGCGATACCGGGTGCATCAGGACGCGAATAGCGCAGGGTGCCGTAGATTCGCGAGATGGCCATCTCGATTGACTCCTCGTCAATAATGCAGCAGGCCCCGTTGGCAATGAGGTAGTTGGTACCGCGCGACTCGGGTGACAAAATCGAACCCGGCACGGCAAGAAGCTCGCGCCCCAGGTCCATGGCGGCCTCCGCCGTCGAGAACGTGCCCGAAGGCATGCCAGCCTCCGACACGAAGAGCGCCTGCGAAAGCGCGGCAATCACCCGGTTACGCCGCGGGAAGGCAAACTTACGTGGCCCCATACCCCAAGGCGAGATGGACACGACCGCGCCGCCCGTATCGATCGTGCGCGCGATGAGCCCCGCACTCGAGCGCGGGTAGACCACGTCGGCGCCGGTCCCCAGTACCACGACATGCCTGCCACCGGCGTTGACCGCGGCCCAACCCGAGGCCTGGTCGCAGCCGACCGCGCCGCCCGAGATCACCGTCACCCCCGCCTCGACCGCAACTTTCGCGGCCAGTTCTGCCACGGCCAGACCGTACGGCGAGGCCTTGCGAGCGCCGATGATGGAGAGCGCCGGCGTCGAAAGCACCTCCGGGTCGCCACGCACGAACAGCGTCTGGGGAACATCAGAGAGCTCCAAAACGGCATCTGGATACAACGCATCACCGGGATGCAGCTCAAAAGTTTCCTCGGGCATTACTGATCCCTCCTTCCCTGGTACATCGCCGCCTCGAGCACGTGGTCTTGCGTCACCCGCTCGCTTTCGGCGACATCGGCAATCGTGCGCGCGATGCGAACCAGGCGCACGATGCCGCGCCCCGTGAGATGAGTGCGTTTCGACAGGCCAAGTACGCATTTCTCGGCGGACTCGTCGAGTGCAAAGGTCGACACGACGCCGTCAATGGACCGTGACTCATCGTGCTCGGCCTCGGCATCCGCATCATCCATACGGGACTCGCGCCAGGCACGAAAAGCCCGACCGCGGACAACGTAGTCGCGCAGCTCGGCCGACGACATGCCCTCGGCGCCCTCGATAATCACCTGCGGATCGGGGCGGGTCACATCAAGCATCAGGTCGATACGGTCGGCCAAGGGACCGCGCAGCTTGGACCGGTAGCGCTCGACCATCGATGCCGAACAGCGACACGGGACCTCGCGATCGCCCAAAAAGCCGCAGGGACAGGGATTGCTCGCCGCAAGCAGCTGAAAGCGCGAGGGAAACGTAAAGGCGCCATCGACGCGCACGATCCTGACATAGCCGCGCTCGATTGGCTGACGAAGCGTCTGCAGCACACCGGTGGGAAACTCGGCAAGCTCGTCCAAAAAGAGCACGCCGCCATGGGCAAGGCTGATCTCGCCCGGATGCACCGGGCGCCCCCCGCCAATAAGGCCCGCTGTCGAAATGCTGTGATGGGGACTTCGAAACGGCCGATGCCCCGCAAGCAGGCCATCGATATTCTCACCCAAGACCGAATGGATACACAGCGCCTCTTGCTGATCCTCGACGGAAAGCTCGGGCAAGATACCCGTCATGCGGCGCGCAAGCATGGTCTTGCCCGATCCCGGAGACCCGATCATAAGCAAGCCCAGCTCCCCTGCCGCCGCAAGCGCTATGCCGCGCTTGGCGACCTCCTGCCCCAACACGTCGGCATAATCGAGCTCGGGCTCAAAGGTGGCCTCCCCGCCCTCAGAATCCAGATAATGCCGAGCTGCCTCGCCCATACCGTGAGCAAGCTGCGACAGATGGTCGATAAAACCGCAGTCGACCCCCGAAAGCGGAACATGCTGGTCGGACCTACCGGCGATAAAAGACAACCCCATGTCGCGAGCCAGCAGCTGAAACGCTACTTCGCCCTTGACGGGAAGCACCGTACCGTCCAAGCCGAGCTCGCCGGCAATGAGGCAGCGGTCGAGATTGTCGCGGGGAATCTGCCCATCGGCCGCAAGCACCGCAATGGCTATCGGCAGGTCAAAGCCGCTACCGGTCTTTCGGATATCGCCCGGTGCCAGATTGACCGTAATGCCCGAGCGCGGGATCTCGAATCCGGCAGAGCGCATCGCACAGCGAATGCGCCCGCGCGACTCCATGACCTCCATACTCGGGATGCCGAGCATCTGGATGCCCGGGATGCCGCCCGCGAGCGAAACCTCGACCGTAACGGGAATCGCCTCGACGCCGCGGATACAGGCTGCGTGAACGGCAAAAGTTTCGAACGCCATCACGACACCTGCCAATCGAATGCATTGTACTGGTGCTCGATCTCGGCGATATGCCCGCCGCGAATGGTGACGCCCACGGCATCGAAGCGGATCGCCTTGAGCGGATAATGCTCCATGAGATAACAACTCGCGATGCGACGATAGCGCCGCTGCTTTTGGGCGTTCACCGCTTCCTCGGGAAACACCCGCGTATCGCAATCCAGCGCAACACGCCTGGTCTTGACCTCGGCCATCACCACCACATCGTCGAGCTCATCGAGCAGCACCAGGTCGGCCTCGCCCCCCGAGCATCGATAGCCTTGTTCCAGCAATGCATAGCCGCGCTCGTTAAAGTAATCGATTGCGATAAGCTCGCCCAGCATACCGAGCTCGCGAGGACTGAGCCCCTTGATAAACTCAGGGGTGATCGACCCGCAATCGAGCTCCCCCTCTTCCCAACGTTCCTTGAGCTGCTGCGTCTTGCTCATTTTGGCTGCGGCACACATGGGGTCTCCTTTCCCACTCCCTGCATTGCCTCGATAATGAGGGCAGGTTTCATGCGGGTAAGTACCGGAAGCAAACCGAAAACCAACCAAATGCCGACAAATGAGGGGCCGCGCGCAACAATAGCGTTGCACACGGCCCCTACCAGCAGGTTTATAGAACCCTTAAGGTCCCAGTCTCCACAATTGGCCTAAAAAAGGCGCTCAGTCTGCAGAAAGTTTCCGCAAAAGCTCACACGGTGCAGCGGAGAAAGACCATGTTTGCGAATGGCCTCAATGTGTTCGGGGCTCGCATAGCCTTTCGATTCGGCCAAATGGTACTCGGGATACTCGGCGTCATACTCGACCATCATCTCGTCACGCGTGACCTTTGCCATGATGGATGCCGCGGCGATACAGGCGATCTTGGCATCGCCCTTGACCACGTCGCGCTCATGGGGCACGGCGCCCAGGGGGTTGCCGTCCATAAGCACGCAATCGGGCTCAAGCCCCGTATCGGCCACCGCACCCGCGACAGCGGCTCGAATGGCGCGGGCCATGCCCATCTCATCGATATCCGCAGGAGCGATATGGCAAAAGCCGATAGCAGTCGCCACCTCGGCAATCTTCACCGAGAGCAGCTCGCGGCGCGCCGGCGTGAGCTTTTTGGAATCATTGATGCCCCAGATGCGCGGCTCCATCGGAAGACACACGGCACACACGGTCAAGGGACCCGCTACCGAGCCACGGCCCACCTCGTCGACGCCCACGACCACGCCATCACCGCCGAGCTCATGCATAAGCTCGTACATGCCGTTGACGCGCTCGCGTTCGGAAAGTTCCTTGGCATGGCGCTTAAGGGCACGTTCGCAAGCCTTGATCACCTGCTGGCGCGGATCCT
>USHS01000162.1 GCA_900554585.1 uncultured Collinsella sp. | reverse complement strand
GCGGGGGTTTCAGACATGACCGAGGACGTTTTCAGAGCTTTACCCTGTAGGGTCCCGAGGGGATACGTCCGCTACTCAGCCATCTGAGCCTGGACGGCGGTGATGGCCACGACACCCACGATGTCGTCGGCAGAGCAGCCGCGCGAAAGGTCGTTAACCGGCTTGGCGATGCCCTGCAGGATGGGGCCGTAGGCGTCGGCGCCGGCGAAGCGCTGGACCAGCTTGTAGCCGATGTTACCGGCCTCGAGGTCGGGGAACACCAGCACGTTGGCCTTACCGGCGACGGAGGAGCCGGGAGCCTTGAGCTGGGCGACGGTGGGGACGATGGCGGCATCGAGCTGCAGGTCGCCGTCGATGGCGAGCTCGGGAGCCTTCTCGTGGCAGAACTTCACGGCCTCTTGGACCTTCTTGGCGACGTCGCCGCCGGCGGAGCCCATGGTGGAGTAGGAGAGCATGGCCACGTGCGGCTCAACGTTGCCCATGAAGGTGGACCAGGAGTGAGCGGAGGCGATGGCGATCTCGGAGAGCTCGTCGGAGGACGGGTTGATGTTGAGGCCGCAGTCGGCGAAGATCAGCGTGCCGTCGGTGCCGAACTGCGGGGTGTCGGTGCACATCACGAAGAAGGCCGAGACCAGCTTGGTGCCCGGGGCGGTCTTGAGGATCTGCAGCGCGGGGCGCAGGGTGTCGGCGGTGGAGTGGCAGGCGCCGGAGACCAGGCCGTCGGCATCGCCCATCTTGACCATCATGGTGCCAAAGTAGGTAGCGTCCATCACCTGGGCGCGAGCCTGCTCGATGGTGACGCCCTTCTTGGCGCGGAGCTCGGCAAACTTCTGCGCGTACTCCTCGTGCTTCTCGGCATTGCGCGGATCGATGACGGTAGCGCCGGGAACGTCGATCTCGTCGGGGTTACCCAGGATGACAATCTTTGCCAGGCCCTCCTCGATGATCTTGGTGGCTGCGACGATGGTGCGCGGATCCTCGCCCTCGGGCAGGACGATCGTCTTAAGGTCGGCCTTGGCGGCAGACTTCATACGGTTAAGGAAATCGCTCATGTTACTCCTTACAAGCGTTTCGCTAAGCTCCAGGCGCCTGACTGCACACGAATAAACCCGCTGCTAGCGGGTTTACCTTTCAATAATGTACGCCGCGGTGCTTGAGCTTTCCTTGTGTGGCAAGCTCATTATAGGACGCATTAGCGCTATAATCGCTCTGATAAATATGTCTCGAAGAATGTTCGAGAAAAGCCCAGCTAACGAGCCCGTGGCTTTTGACAAGGAGTATCGATGCAGATTACCTCAGGCCTGCCTGAAGGCTTTAACGCCGGCGCATATGACATGATTGTTGTCGGTGCCGGATATGCCGGTGCCGTTTGTGCCCGCCGTCTCGCCGAGACCATCGGCTATCGCGTTGCCGTTCTGGAGCGTCGTAGCCACATCGCGGGCAACGCTTACGACTGCGCTGATGAGGCCGGAATCCTGGTCCACGAGTATGGTCCGCACATCTACCATACCTTTAATGAGCGCGTTCACAATTTCCTGTCGCGCTTTACCAAGTGGACGGACTACCAGCACAAGGTGCTTGCCAATATCAACGGCACCCTTATGCCCGTGCCCTTTAACCACGCGAGCCTCAAACTCGCCTTTGGCGATGAGCGCGGCGAGGAGCTGTATCAGAAGCTCGTGGAAACCTTTGGCAAGGACGTCAAGGTGCCCATCATGGAGTTGCGCAAGAAGAACGACCCGGATCTTGCCGAGGTCGCCGATTACGTCTACGAGAACGTCTTTTTGCATTACACCATGAAGCAGTGGGGCCAGACGCCCGATCAGATCGATCCCTCGATCACCGGCCGCGTTCCCGTTTTTGTGGGCGATGATGACCGCTACTTCCCGCAGGCTCCCTTCCAGGGTATGCCGCAGGACGGCTATACCGCGCTGTTCGAGCACATGCTCGACCACGATCTGATTGACGTGTTCTGCGACGTGGACGCCCGCGACCTCTTCGAGATCGACGAAACCACCGTCAAGATCGACGGTAAGGTCTATGGCGGCGAGATCGTCTACACCGGTCCGCTCGACGAGCTGTTCAACCTCGACCTGGGCGCTTTGCCGTACCGTACGCTCGACATGAAGTTCGAGACGCTCGATATGGACCAGTTCCAGCCCGTGGGCACCGTCAACTACACCACGAGCGAGGATTACACGCGTATCACCGAGTTCAAGAACATGACTGGCCAGGTCCTGCCCGGCAAGACCACCATCATGAAGGAGTATTCCAAGGCCTATACGCCCGGCTCGGGCGAGACGCCCTATTACGCCATTCTGGAGCCCGAGAACCGTGAGCTCTATGAGCGCTATCTTGAGCGCGTCCAAAACCTGACGAACTTCCACCCGGTGGGTCGCCTGGCCGAGTATCGTTACTACGATATGGATGCCGTGACCAACTCCGCCCTCGATCTTTCGGATGAGATTATCGCCTGCCATGCATAAAGTCATATCATTCGGTATTCCCTCGTATAACGCCGCCAAGGACATGGACCATTGCATCACCTCCATTCTGGAGGGGAGCAATTACGCCACCGATATCGAGATCATCATCGTCGATGACGGTTCCAAGGACGAGACGGCAGCTAAGGCCGACGAGTGGGAGACACGTTATCCCGGCATCATTCGCGCGGTGCATCAGGAGAACGGTGGCCACGGCATTGCCGTCCTTTCGGGCTTGCGCGAGGCGCAGGGCACCTACTACAAGGTCGTCGACTCGGACGACTGGCTCGATGGCGCAGCTCTGTCGACCATGCTTTCGATCCTGCGCGGTTTTGAGGAGCGCGACCAGCGCGTCGATCTCTTTATCTCGAACTATGTGTACGAGAAGGTTTACGAGGGTACGCATACCGCTATTGGCTACAAGTTTGCCCTGCCGCGAAAAAAGATCTTTACCTGGGACCAGATTGGCCATTTCCGTCTGGACCAGAATCTGCTCATGCACAGCCTGTGCTATCGCACGGATGTGCTGCGCGCGTCCAATCTGCCTATGCCGCCGCACACGTTCTATGTAGACAACATCTACGCCTACGTGCCGCTACCGCGCTGCAAGACCATGTACTACGCCGACATCGACCTCTACCGCTACTTTATCGGCCGTGAGGGCCAAAGCGTCAACGAGGCCACGATGGTCAAGCGTCTGGACCAGCAGTTTCGCGTGACGCGCATCATGATGGAGTCGTTCCACCTGTACAGCGATGTCGAGTCGTCGCGTCTGCGCTCGTACATGATGGGCTATTTCACCATGATGATGGCAATCTGCTCGGTGCTTACAAAGCTTTCCGACGAGGATTGTGCCGACGAGCGCCTGAAGACGTTGTGGAGTGATTTAAAGGCCTATGACGAGCGTATGTATCGTCGTGCACGCTACGGTGTGGTCGGCTTCTTCACCAACCTGCGCGGTCGTGCCGGAGACAAAACCACACTCGGCCTATACCGTCTTGCCTCAAAGATCTTCAAATTCAACTAGCACAGAAGCGCTCGGGTAACGGGGACCCCTGGTCCTTAACTTGCTACTTCGAACAGTCCTGCGCAAGACGGAGGCGCCACTGGCGCCTCCTTTGCGTGCGGAACTCGTATCAAGTTAAGGACCAGGGGTCCTCTGCTATGTCTCGCTTTATGTCAGCAACCTGAATTTGAAGATCTTGGACGCGCGGTGCACAGGGGCCTGGGCTGAAAGAGATCTTGTTGAGTAGGTTGCCCGGTGGGTCTTGGTTATGTTTGTCGCGAGTTCCGCACGAGCCGAAGAGCACTTAATGTGCTCTTCGTGCGAGCCAGGACTGTAGAGCAGCAAACATAACCAAGACCCACCGGGCAACCGGACGAGTTAGTTTACTTCGCGGCGCCGGGGATGCCGTGGGAGGTTTTGGCGGTTTTGGCTCCGTTTACGATGGCGGTCTGTAGGGCCCTTACGGCGAGCATACCCAGCAGGTCTAGGGGAACGGCGGCGCTTGCCTGGGCACCCAGTTTGCCGCTGGCGAGGGTGTAGATGGTGTCGCCGTCGTTGGTGGTGTGCGTGGGGCGGATGGCGTGCGCGTAGGCGTCTGCTGCCATCTGGGAGACCTTGGTGGCCTGGGCCTTGGTGAGCTCCACGTTGGTGACGATACAGCTGATGGTGGTGTTGGTGCGGTCGAGCGGCATCTGCATAGAGCCTGCGGCGGCAAAGGCGGCGAGCTCCATGTCGACGATCTGGTCGCTATCGGCTGCGGCACGCATGCCGGCGACCCATTCGCCAGTGGTCGGGTCGACGCCGTTGCCGCAGGCGTTGACCGAGACCACGGCGCCCACC
>USHS01000161.1 GCA_900554585.1 uncultured Collinsella sp. | reverse complement strand
CTTCGACGAGGAGTTCCTCAAGGTCCCGCACGAGATCATCTGCGAGTCCATGCTCACCAACCAGCGCTACTTCCCGATCTATGACGGCGAGGGCAAGCTCACGCGTGAGTTCGTGGTCGTTTCCAACAGTAAGCCCGAGAACGCCGAGCGCGTGATCGACGGTAATGAGCGCGTCGTGCGCGCCCGTCTGGACGACGCAAAGTTCTTCTACGAGGAGGACCTGAAGATCTCCCCCGATGAGTTCCGTGAACGTCTGGCCAAGGTCGCCTTCCAGGAGAAGCTCGGTAGCGTGCTCGCCAAGTCCGAGCGCATCGAGCAGCTCGCGCTTGCTATCGCCCGCGAGGCTCACCTGGGCGCTCATCTTGCCGCCGACGCTGCTCGCGCCGCGCACCTGTGCAAGGCAGACCTGGTGTCCAACGCCGTCGTCGAGTTCACGAGCCAGCAGGGCGTGATGGGCGGTTATTACGCGACCGCGATGGGGGAGAACGACGAGGTCGCTCATGCTATTCGCGATCACTATCGTCCTCGCTTTGCCGGTGACGAGCTGCCCGAGGGCACCGCTGGCTGCATCGTGGCCTGCGCCGACAAGCTCGATACCATTGCCGGTATCTTTGCCATCGGCGAGCCCCCGACCGGCTCCTCCGACCCGTACGCGCTGCGTCGCGCCGCCATCGGCATCATCAACATCCTGCGCGATCGCCTGCCGATTGACCCCACGTCGCTGATCGACTTTGCCCTTGAGCTCTATAGCGAGCAGGGCATTGACTTCGACGCCGCCGAGGTCGCCCAGCAGGTTCGTGACTTCTTCCACGGCCGCCTGGTGAGCATGGCCCGCGACGAGAAGATTCCGGCCGATACCGTCGCCGCCGTCTCCGCGGTGCACATTATCGCCCCGTCCGTCTTCTTCGCCCGCTGCGCCGCGCTCGACGAGGCCCGCAAGAACGATGCCGAGACCTTCGACAACCTGGCTACCGCCTATGCCCGCGCTGCGCACATCTCCAAGCCCGAGCTGGGTGCGGAGTACGACCGCAGCCTGATGGGCGAGGCCGAGCTCGCGCTCGCCGACGCCTCCGAGGCTGCTCAGACCGCTGTCAATGCCGCCCTTGCTGCCGAGGATTACCCGGCCGCATTTGCCGCCCTTGCCGCCCTTCGTGCCCCCATCGACCGCTTCTTCGACGAGGTTATGGTCATGGACAAGGACGAGCAGCTTCGCGATAATCGCCTTAAGCTGCTCAACCGCTTCGAGGCTGTTTTCTCCGGCATTGCCAACATCGGTGAGCTTGCCCGCAAAAAGTAAGCCAGCCTGCGCATAAGTGCAAAAGGAGCCCCGCATGGATTGCCCGGTCACCGCTCGTCCCACCGTTATCGTTATCTCCGACTCGCTCGGTGATACCGCTTGTGAGGTGGTGCTTGCGGCGTCCGGGCAATTTGATGAAGGGGCTTTTCGTCTCTTGCGCCTGCCCAAGGTGAACTCGGTGGAGCAGGTCAAGTCGTTTGTGGGTCCGCGCGTCGATGCGGACCATCGTGATATTGCCGTGTTCCACACCATTGTCGATCCGGCGCTTCGCGCCCGCGTGCTCGATTACCTGGGCATGCTTCATATCCGTTCGGTCGACCTGATCGGCCCGACACTTGCCGTGCTGTCGTCGCTCATCGGTGTGCCGCCCAAGGGCGTCGCGGGCGTGATTCACAAGACCGATGACCGCTATTTCCATCGCATCGAGGCCATGGAGTATTTCGTTGAGCACGACGACGGGCGCGGCTGCGATGATCTGTCGGGTGCTGATATCGTGCTGCTGGGCGTATCGCGCACGTCCAAGACGCCGCTGTCGATGTATTTGGCCTATCAGGGGTACAAGGTTGCCAATGTTCCGTTGGCCCATGGCATGGAGCCGCCGAAGTCGATTTACGAGGTCGACCCGATGCGGTTGTTTGGCCTGATTTCGACCGTTGACGTCATCTCCGAGATTCGCGATAGCCGCTTGGGCGATGACTATGCTCGCGCCGTCGCTGGCTCCTATGCCGAGCCCGAGAGCGTGCACAGCGAGCTCGAGGAAGCCCGCGCCCTTATGAAGCGACTAGGCTGCTTTGTGGTGCGTACCGACGGCAAGGCGATCGAGGAGAGCGCCTCCGAGATCATCAGTCACTTGATGGAAATCCAAGAAGCCCGTGCCCTCCGCGCCGCCCGCCAAGCCCAGCAAAGCTAGCTCATTGGGGTAGCTAAAATGCCCCGTCCTAAATAGACTACCTAAAAATAATGCACGATATTGGTAAAGCGATTTAGCAAAGAACTTGCATTTGACCTGCAATTTTCTTGCAGTGGTATCTTCATAAGGTAACCACATTTACCTACCGTTTACCGCCGCATTTATCACGTTTACCAAACCCCTCGCCCTCTACGCAAGCCCGCTCAACGTCCGCCGTATAGTTCCCTCACGGCCCGCATCCGGCGGGTCGATTCGTCACCACGGTCGTGCGCGAGAGCGCATGAAAGGGGAAGTATCGTGAGCGATTGCAAGAGGGTTTACCGTTTTGGAACCGACGCCCAGGGCACCTGTGTCACTGAGGGCGACAAGTCCATGAACTTTGTGCTTGGCGGCAAGGGCGCAAACCTTGCCGAGATGAGCCGCATCGGCCTGCCGGTTCCCGGTGGCTTTACCATTACCTGCCAAACCTGTGTCGAGTACTCCGGCGCCGGCAACGTCTGGCCCGAAGGCGCACTCGATGAGATCGTTGCCGCCGAGGCAGACCTCGAGGCTCGCTGCGGTAAGAAGCTCGGCGACGCCTCTGACCCGCTGCTCGTGTCGGTTCGCTCGGGTGCTCCGTTCTCCATGCCCGGCATGATGGACACGGTTCTCAACCTGGGCCTCAACGACGATTCAGTTCGGGGCCTCATCGCCCAGACGCAAAACCCGCGTTTTGCCTGGGATAGCTACCGCCGCTTTATTCAGATGTTCTCCAACGTCGTTATGGGCGTCGACGCCGACCTGTTCGAGAACGCGCTGACCCAGGCACGCCTGGTCGCAGGCGCTCGCGTCGATTCCGAGCTTTCGGCCGAGGACCTGCAGGAGCTCGTGGAGACCTTTAAGGGCATCTTCTCCGAGAACGTCGAGGCCGCCCTGTATCCCGAGCTCGAGGTCGCTGACGGCAAGCCCTTCTTCCCGCACGATCCGGAGCTCCAGCTGCGCCTTGCCATCCAGGCCGTCTTTGGCAGCTGGATGAACGAGCGCGCCTGCATCTACCGCAAGCAGCATGGCATTTCTGACGAGCTCGGCACCGCCGTCAACGTGCAGGCTATGGCCTTTGGCAACAAGGGGGAGACCTCTGCGACCGGCGTCGCTTTTACGCGCAACCCGGCCGACGGCACCAAGGAGTTCTATGGTGACTTTTTGGTTAATGCCCAGGGCGAGGACGTCGTGGCCGGCATCCGCAACACCGAGCCCATCGTCGACCTCAAGGCCACTCCGGGTCTCGAGTCTGCAGGTGAGGAACTCGAGCGCGTGTTCCTGACACTCGAGGATCATTACCGCGATATGTGCGATATCGAGTTCACCATCGAGCAGGGCAAGCTCTGGATGCTCCAGACCCGCGTGGGCAAGCGCACTGCTACCGCCGCCCTGCGCATCGCCATCGAAATGGTCGAGGAGGGTCTGATCACCCGCGAGGAGGCCGTGAGCCGCATCGATCCCGCGCAGCTCGACCAGCTCCTGCACCCGCAGTTTGACCCCAAGGCCAAGTACGAGGTCCTCGCCAAGGGCCTGAACGCCTCCCCCGGTGCTGCCACCGGCGCCGTGGTCTTCTCGTCCGCTGACGCAGAGGCCTTCAAGGAGGCCGGCAAGCCTTCCATCCTCGTGCGCTGGGAGACCACGCCCGACGACCTCAAGGGCATGGTCGCGGCCGAGGGCATCCTCACCTCTCACGGCGGCAAGACGTCCCACGCGGCCGTCATCGCCCGTGGCATGGGCGCCCCCTGCGTCTGCGGCGTCGAGGCGCTCCACATCGACGCTCCTAACAAGGAGTGCAAGGTTGCTGGCACCGACGTCGTGCTCCACGAGGGCGACATCATCTCCATCGACGGCACCACGGGTGACGTCATCCTGGGCGAGGTGCCCCTGGTTCGTCCGCAGCTCGGCGGCGACCTCGAGACCATCCTCGACTGGGCAGACGAGGTCCGCAAGGATCCCGCTCGCGGCCGCGTGATTGGCGTCCGCGCCAACGCCGACAACCCCGCCGACGCGCAGCTCTCCGCTAACAACGGCGCCGAGGGCATCGGCCTGGACCGCACCGAGCACATGTTCCTTGGCGAGCGCAAGCAGCTCATCCAGAACTTCATCCTCGCCGAGTCCGACGAAGTCAAGCAG
>USHS01000160.1 GCA_900554585.1 uncultured Collinsella sp. | reverse complement strand
CCGGAGAGCACTTAATGTGCTCTCCGTGCGAGCAGGACTGTCCGAGCAGGCGACCAAACCCCGCGCCCCGTCCCGGCGAGCGCTTGGGGACCGGTGACCTACAGGTGGCTGATGATCAGTTCCATCTTGCCTTCGAGGTCGATGGAGCTGACGGTGCTCGGGGCCAGCAGGTGGCTTCCCTTGTGGACGGGGTCGCCGCAGACGGTGCCTTCGCCGTCGATGACCGACAGACACATGAAGGGCCAGCGCTGGTCGAGGGTCTTGCTGCCGTCGACACGCACGCGATCGACGGTGTAGCAGGAGTTAGACTCGAGCTCGGTCACGCCATCGACCTCGGGTGCGGTTACCGTGCCGTCGGTCGGAGCCTGAGCATCAAAGTCGATGCAATCGAGGCTCTGCTCAATGTGCAGTGGGCGCAGCTTGCCGTCGGTGCCGGGGCGGTCGTAGTCGTACAGACGATACGTCACGTCGCTCGACTGCTGCGTCTCCAAAATGAGCGTGCCGGTCTTGATGGCATGCACGGTACCGGAATCAATCTGGAAAAAGTCGCCCTTGTGGATCGGCAGCACGTTGAGCATGTCGTCCCAACGGCCTTCCTCGATCATCTGTGCGGCCTCGACGCGGTCCTTGGCGCGCTGGCCGACAATGATCGTGGCACCGGGCTCGCAGTCCAGCACATACCAGCACTCGGTTTTGCCCAAGCTGCCGTTCTCGTGCTTGGCGGCGTACTCGTCGTTGGGGTGAATCTGGATCGAAAGGTCGTCCTTGGCGTCCAGAATCTTGATGAGCAGCGGGAACTCCTGGCCTTCACAGTTGCCAAAGAGCTCGCGGTGCTCGGCCCACAGCCATGACAGCGTGTGACCGGCGTACGGGCCCTCAGCGATCTGGCAGTCGCCGTTGGGGTGGGCCGAGATGGCCCAGCACTCACCGATGGGGCCATCGGGAATGTCGTAGCCAAATACGGTTTCGAGCTGGCGACCGCCCCAGATCTTCTCGTGGAAGATCGGCGTCAGTTTAATCAAATCGGACATGTTCATACCCCCATTGTGCTGCGTGGGCGCCGCGTAAAACTGTTCAAAACGAGCGCCTGTATGACTACAAAAACCTATGCCAATGTTACGTTGTGCAACTCAAAGCGGTCGCCAACGTTGCGCGAGACCGAATACTCAAAGGCGGCGCCGCTGTCCAAAAAGCCAATCTGCTTGAGCTCGAGCAGGGGAGAGCCAGGTTTGGTGTCCAGGCGCTCAGCTTCTTCCTTGGTTGCTGCCACGGCGCGAATGGTACGGTGGAAGCTCGAAATTTTCAGCCCGCATTGCTCGCGGATGAAATGGTAGACCGATCCGTACAGGTCCTTCTTTTTAAGGCCCGGAATCAGCTCGAGGGGCATGTAGGTGTACTCGATAACGATGGGCTCCTCATCGGCCTGACGCACGCGCACGACGTGATAGGCAAAGTCATCCTCGGCAATTCCCAGCTGGGCTGCGATGTCCGCTGGTGGATTAACAATCGAGAAATCGTAGACCACCGAGGTCACCTTTTCCCCGCGGTGCTCATACGAAAAACCCTGGGCACGGTCGTTTTTGCCCTGGAAAAACGCCTGGCCGGGAAGTCCTGCCGTGTCCTTAACGTAGGTACCCGATCCACGACGGCTGGTAATAAGACCTTCCTCGGTGATTTGCTCGATAGCTCGTTTGACGGTGATTTTGGAAACGCTATAGAGCTCGCAGAACTCAACGACGGTGGGAAGTTTGTCGCCCGGCTTTAGAGCGCCGTTCTCGATGCTTCGACGGATATCCGCAGCTACCGCCTCGTATTTTGGGATCACGGAACCTCCTTTCCAACCTGATTGAGTATAAAAGAAAGTATAGTTAACACCTAAGTATCTCTATTTTGAGTTATTGAAAAGTTCGAGAAAGATAAAATCAAAAGTCGCCCCGCTTGTAAAATCAGAGCGCTCTAAATGATAAACATCTGAGTAGTGTCGTGTTGAGGAATGATCGGTCCGAGGACGGGACCGAACCGATATAGCGGCCAGCGAACCGAATCTCGTACTCTGCGTTTCCCCAGATAAAACCTGTCAAAACAAACCTGTCCCTTTTTGGTAGGTTTTTGCCTTGGGAGCGGTACCATACAGGCAATGTTTAAACGAGAAAGGTGGGCTCCCATGGAACCTAAACAGTATTACATCGGCATCGACGTCGGCGGCACTTCGGTTAAGGAGGGTCTGTTCAACGAGGACGGCAACCTGCTGGCCAAGGCCAGCGTGCCTACGCCTCCTATCGTTGACGCTGCGGGCTTTGCCGCGGTGACCGAGGCTATCGACCAGGTGGTCGCCAAGGCACGGATTCCGCGTGCCTTTGTGGCGGGCATTGGCCTGGCCGTTCCGTGCCCCATCCCGGCATCGGGCGATGCCAGGGTCAAGGCCAACATTGCCATTAACCTGCCCGAACTGAGGATCGCCATTCAGAAGCACTGCCCCGACGCGGTCGTTAAATACGAGAACGATGCCAACGCCGCCGCCATGGGCGAGGCCTGGCTCGGCTCTGCCAAGGGCGTACAGAACGTGGTGATGGTCACCATCGGTACCGGCGTGGGCGGCGGCGTTATCGTTAACGGCGACGTGGTATCGGGTGTTGTGGGCGCCGGCGGCGAGATTGGCCACATGTGCCTGAACCCGGCTGAGGAGCGCACCTGCGGCTGTGGCGGCCATGGCCATCTGGAGCAGTATTCCAGCGCCACCGGCGTGGTGAGCAACTACCTTGCCGAGTGCAAGAAGGCGGGCGTCGAGCCCATTGAGCTCACCGGCCCCTCCGATTCCAAGGACGTGTTCCAGGCCTGCCGCGAGGGCGACAAACTCGCGCTGGCAGCTGCCGATACCATGGCTGACTATCTCGGCCGTGCTCTGGCACTTATCGCCAACGTGGTCGACCCCGAGATGTTCCTGATCGGTGGCGGCGCGTCCGCTTCGGCCGATGTCTACCTCGATAAGGTTCGCGAGCACTTTAAGCAATACGCGCTTTCCGCCTCGCGCGAGACGCCCATTAAGGTCGCTTCGCTCGGAAACGACGCCGGCATCATCGGCGCTGCCTACGTAGCCCTGCGCGCCGCCGGTAAATAGCTGCTGCAAGGGGGTCAAGTTGCTTTGCACCAACACGGTGCAAAAGGGACAGACTTGGCCCCCATGCCTGCCCCAAAATATGCCGTGCCCCTTCCGTCTGCGAAGGCTCGGCGCCAGCGTGCTACCATAGCTACGTCCAAGTACACATATCAAGTGGAGGATATCCATGGCAAACGTTCTTGTCTTTGGTCACCAGAACCCCGATAACGACGCCATCATGAGTGCCGTCGTCCTGTCCCAGCTGCTCAACCAGGTTGAGTATGCCGGCAACACCTACGAGGCTTGCGCTCTGGGCCAGCTTCCGGCAGAGTCCGCCAAGCTGCTCGCCGACGCCGGCATCGTCGAGCCTCGCGTGATCGAGTCCGTCGAGGCCGGTCAGCTCGTCGTCCTCACCGACCACAACGAGTCTGCCCAGTCCGTCGCCGGCCTTAAGGACGCCACGGTCTTTGGCGTCGTCGACCACCACCGCATCGGCGACTTCGAGACTGCCGGCCCGCTGCACTACATCTGCCTGCCTTGGGGCTCCAGCTGCACCATCGTCACCAAGCTCGCCGGCGTGCTCGGCGTTGAGCTTTCCGACGTCCAGGCCAAGCTGCTGCTCTCGGCCATGATGACCGACACGCTTATGCTCAAGAGCCCCACCACCACCGATGTTGACCGCGCCGTCGCCGCCAAGCTCGGCGAGCAGGTGGACGTCGATCCGGTCAAGTTTGGCATGGAGGTCTTCCTCACCCGTCCGTCCGGCTCCTTCACCGCAGCCGAGATGGTCGGCAACGACATCAAGATGTTCGAGCCCGCCGGCAAGAAGCTGCTCATCGGCCAGTACGAGACCGTCGACAAGACCCGCGCACTCGGCATGATCGACGAGATTCGCGAGGCCATGCGCGCCTACGCTGCCGAGAAGGGTGCTGACGGTATTGTCCTGTGCATCACCGACATCATGGAGGAGGGCTCGCAGGTCCTGCTCGAGGGCGAGACCGAGGCTGCTCAGAAGGGCCTGGGCATTGCCGATGAGCACGACGGCGTCTGGATGCCGGGCGTCCTCTCCCGTAAGAAGCAGGTCGCTGCCCCCATCATGGCCGCCTGCTAGGTTTAGTTGACCAAACGCTACGACCGGATCGCGGACGCCCCGCGCTCCGGTCGTTTTTTGTGTACGTCGCCGCGTCGTCTCTTGGACAGGCGTGCCCGTGCCGTTGAGCAAATAATGTTCAACCTATGGTTCCGCTTTTCGGCCGCGCTTGTGCGCTTGTCGCGCAGGGTAGGCTAGATG
>USHS01000159.1 GCA_900554585.1 uncultured Collinsella sp. | reverse complement strand
GGCCTTTGATGACGGAGGGGATGCTCTTGGCGCCCTTGGCGGTCACATCGATAAAGTCGGGCGAACGCACGAGCTTATCCTCGTCGACGTACTTGCGGACCGCGCGAAGCGTCTCTTTGTCGTCGCGCGTCGAAAACGTAAAGTGACCGTTGTCCTTGGTGAAGATGGCAAAACGCGTAATCTTCTTGGTGCCGCGCAAAACCTCGGCGGCAATATAGTCGACCTCGTCCCACGGGATTTGAATATAATCCTCGGGATTGCGCTCGTTATAGTACTCGAACGCCTTATTGCCCACCATCACGTTACCGTGGCTGGTAAGCCCCATCAGGCAGGTTGCCGGCGTTGCCAGATCGACCGTGCTGTTCTGAGATTGCGCCATACGCGCCTCGCCCTCCAATTAAAACAATCGGACCGCATCCAGTGTACCCACCGGGTGCGGTCCGTTTCAATGGCTCAAAAGCCCTTACCTAGCAACTCTCGGTCTTAAGCCAAAGCGTGCTTACATGAAGCCGCAGAAGCGACCGATGATGCCGACGGCGAAGAGAGCCAGGATGATGACGATCGGGCTGACCTTCTTCTTGAGGAGCTTGCAGACCAGCAGGGTCAGGCACACGGCGGCAAGGCCGGGGATGAGCTGATCGAGGTTGGCCTGAAGCGTGGTGACCTTCATCTGATCAAGGGCGGTAGCACCGACGGAGTTGTACATCGTCAGCGCTTCCTTGATACCCTCGGAACCGGAGGGCAGGCTAGCCCAGTCGATAAAGGCGCCAGCAGACTGCTTGACCGTGGAGACGATCGGGGTGAAGGAAATGGACACCCAGCGCTCGACCAGGGCACCGATGATGAACATACCCAGGATGGAAGCGCCCTCGGTGACCTTGCCCATCAGACCACCGGAGAGGTCCTTGGCGATGGAGGAGCCGACCTTGTAGCCAAACTCCTGCGTGTACCACAGGAAAGCGTAACGGATGATGTTCCACGCGAAGAAGAACAGCAGCGGACCGACGATGCTGCCGGACATGGCCAGGGAAGCGCCCAGAGCGCCCAGAATCGGGCGAAGGGTGAACCAGAAGACGGGGTCACCGACGCCGGCGAGCGGGCCCATCATACCGACCTTGACGCCCTGGATGGCGACGTCATCGATCGGAGCACCGTTGGCGCGCTCCTCCTCGAGGGCGAGGGTAACGCCAATGACGGGGGCGGAAACATAGGGGTGGGTGTTATAGAACTCCAGGTGGCGCTTAAGCGCGGCAATCTGGTCATCCTTGCTGGTGTAGAGCTTCTTGATCGCAGGGATCATTGCGAAGCACCAGCCGCCGTTCTGCATACGCTCGTAGTTCCACGAGCCCTGAAGGAACTGATGACGGAAGCAAACCTTCTTACGGTCAGCCTTGGTGAGCTGAATCTTGTTCTCTGCCATATGTATCACTCCCCTCCTACTCGTAATCGTTCAGAATGTCGCCGAGCGGGTCGCCGGAGCCACCGCCCGTGCCGCCACCCTGCTTGGCCAGATCCTTAAGGCCAAGGTAGATGAGGGCAAGGGAGATGCCGATGAGGCCAAGGGCGATCAGCGTGAGCTGAGGGATGGCAGCAAGGACAAAGCCGAGGATGAAGAACGGCCAGGTCTCCTTGGTGGCCATCATGTTGATGACCATGGCGTAACCGACGGAAGCGACCATGCCGCCGCCGACGGCCATGCCGCCGGACAGCCAGTCGGGCATAGCGTTAAGCGCGTTGGTAACGGCCTCGGCCGGGATAACGCACAGAAGTACTGCCGGGATGGCGATACGAAGGCCCTGCATGAGGATGGCAGCGTACTGCCAGCGCTCGATGCCGGAGAAGTCGCCCTTCTCGGCGCAACCGTCCATGGCGTGAGCGATAGCGGTAGCAATGGTACGGCAGATCATGGTCAGGAACAGACCAGCGACCGACAGCGGGACGGCGACGGCGATGGCCGCGGTAACGGCCTTGGCCGAATCAGTGGCGCCGCCGTTGAGGGCGAGCACCATGATGATCGAAGAAGCGACCGAGGCCAGAGCGGCGTCAGGCGCGACGGCGGCGCCGACGTTAGCCCAGCCAAGGGCCATCATCTGGAGCGAACCGCCCAGGAGGATGCCCTCCTGAAGGTGACCGGTTACGAGACCGATAAGCGTGCATGCCACGAGCGGCTGATGGAACTGGAACTCATCCAGAACGCCTTCCATACCGGCAAGCAACGCGACAATCGCAACAAGCAGAATAGTGATTGCAGACATGTATCGGACCCTCCTTTACTATGCTTGAGCGGCCAGTTCGGCCTTAGCTTTCTTCAACATGGCGTCGAGATCCTCGGAGGAATCCGAAGGAACCTTGCGGACCTCGAACTTGACGCCCTTGGCCTTGAGGGCCTCGAGAGTCTTGACGTCGTCATCGCCCATGGCGACGGCGTTGGTGACGACGACCTTGCCCTTGGAGTGAGCCATGGAACCGATGTTGACTTCCTTGATGTCGACGCCGGCCTCGATGGCCTTGAGCAGATCCTGCGGATTCTCGAAGAGCAGCATGGCCTTGGTGTCACCAAAGCGCGTGTCCTTGACGACCTCGGCCATCTTCTTGATAGGCACGACGTTGGCATGGACTCCCGGAGGGGCAGCCTGCTCGATCATGGTCTTGCGGAGCTCGTCGTGAGCAACGCCGTCGGAAACCACGATGATGCGGTTGGGGTTGATCTGCTTGGTCCACGTGGTGGCCACCTGACCATGAAGCAGACGGGTGTCGATACGGACGTGGGCGATCTTGATGTGCCCGTCGCCGATGACCGTTCCCGGAGGGATGGCGCCTGCAGGAGCAGCGGCGGCCGCAGCCGGCTTCTTCTCCTCGGGCTCCAGAGACTCGGGCTTGACGCGCACGCCAGCCTTAGCCTCAGTCACGAGATGTTTTGCGATCGCATGTGCAGTGTTCTTTGCGTCAAAGCGCTGCGAATATGCCTCGATGAGCATAGGCAGGTTGACACCGGTGACGATAGCCCAGGAATCGTGGCCCTCGATGAGCCCGCTGATCTGGTTGAACGGCGTGCCGCCCCACAGATCAACGAGGAAGAGCACCTGCTCCTGGTCCTCGAAGGAAGCGATTGCTTCCTCGACCTTGGCACGGAAGTCGTCGGGGCCCATGCTCGGCTCGAGCGAGACCACGGCAACAGACGGCTGATCGCCAAAGACCATCGAGCCCGTCTGCTTGATTCCAGCTGCCAAGTCCCCATGGCTAGCAAGAACAATACTTACCATCACATAACCTCCTTTTCGTCTACGTATTTCCTACACGACATGAAAGGAGTATACCTGTTTTGTTTGTGGAATTATAGCTAAATCCGCAAAAGGTTGGATTATTTGTTTAAACGTCTAGGTTTGTTACAAGTTGATTACGTTACTGCTTTTTGACTCATTACACGCCAAGGCGTCGCTCATCAAGCCACGCATTTTACAGATATAAGCAGACTGTTCATTAATATCGATTTTAGGCAAGCGCGAATGCGCTTGTACTGCCGCTACTTTGTTCAAACAGGTATGACTTGACTATTTGCGCGACTTATGATCTACGAAACCACTCAAAAAAGTTGCGGTGGAATAGTTCTTGTTTAAGAGCCAGAAGGCTGGATTTAGGAACTATTTCACCGCAACTTATAGGGGATCCTAGACGATGTGGAGGGGGTGGGCGGCATCGACGGCGTCGAGGACGTCGGAAGGGCCGTCGGGGGCAGCGTCTGCCGGTTCCTCGTCGGGGGTCTCAATCTGCTTAATCATGACCTCCTGGCCCTGCAGCAGGTATGTCTCGCCGCTGCCGCAATGGGGGCAGGTCTTGCCGTGCTCGGCTGTCGCATAGTCGCGGCCGCACGCCTCGCAATGCGTCACGGCCTCGACAGGCTCCACGATAAGCTCCGCGCCCTGCGTGATAGGCTTTTTATCCGCCGCCCAACGCCAAGCGTCGAGCAGCAAGTCGGGAACGACGCCCGAGACCTCGCCCAGCAGCAACGTCACGCTCGAAACGCGACGCACGCCATGAGTGCGCGCCACATTCTCAACATCGCGAATGATGTGATAGACGATTCCCAGTTCATGCACTTTTTCTTCCGCCGTTCCCGTTATGACTACTTACTTGCGACCGAATTTAATCTTGATTGCGCGCTTCAAAGCGTACTTGCCGAGGCTTGGGAGCTTTTGCTCGTATTTGACCATCGTGGAGCACTCGGGGCGGTCGCGATCCAGATGGATGGCGTCGAACGCGCACTTGGTGGTGCACAGGCCGCAGCCGATGCACTTGTTGGGGTCGACGATCGAGGCACCGCAGCCCAGGCAGCGGGCGGTCTCGGCGCGCACCTGCTCCTCGGTAAAGGTCTCGACGTACTCGCTAAAGGGTGCAGCCTTCTCGCGGTCGCGGTCGACAT
>USHS01000158.1 GCA_900554585.1 uncultured Collinsella sp. | reverse complement strand
ACGAGATGCTCAGGAGTCTCGTGGGCTCGGAGATGTGTATAAGAGACAGGAATAAGCCTGATCGAGCATGATCTTCCTTTCATACATGCGAATCGCGGGCACCCTGCCCGCTTTGCTGTTTGGAAAGATACGGCCTCGATCGGGCAGCGCCCGCGCCAGCTGCGGTTTCTTACGGGCATCTGATAGACCCTTACCGCAAGCACGGCCCAGCCTTTACAAACGAATAACAATCCAGCGCCGAACATGGCACACCTTTTACACCAGAGGAAAGTAGTCATTGGGGACATTCTTGTTTGACTAGTCATTTAAGAGCGTCCCCAATGACTGCCCCATCGCAACAAAAAAGCCCGGGCCGAAGCACCGGGCTCGTAATGCAAGTTTGTATCCAAGCAGGATATAGGGGGAGCCCTACAGCTCCAACTCGTTGAGCTTTAAGATGGCCACGATATAAATCTTGAGCGCTTGCTTGAGCTGCTCCTCGTTGGCGCACTCGTTGGGGCCGTGCATCTGGCCGCCCCATGCGGGCAGCTCCAGGCCGGTCTCCTCTGGGCCAAACGAGACGGCGCGGGCAAAGTTGCGCGCATACGTGCCGCCGCCCATGGCAAAGGGCTCGGCATGCTTGCCCGTAAACTCGTTGTAGGTATCGATAAGCGCCTTCACGGCCGGATCGTCGGCAGACACCGAGAACGGCACCTTGGCACGACCCACGCGATACGTCACACCAAAGCGGCCCACGAGCGGCTCAAGCTGCTCGCAGATGGTATCGGCGCTGGTGCTATCGGGGAAGCGCACGTCGATGACCTGCTCGATATGGCCATCCGCCACACGGATGACGCCGGGGTTGCACGTGAGCGGGCCAAACGCCGCGCTCGTCGCATCGATACCCAGGCCGCGACCATAGGCGTCCGCATGCACAAAGGCCAGAAACTTGACAAACTCATGCTCGGCAGGCGTCAGCAGGCGCTCATCGCGCGCACCAAACGCGTCCTCGGCCTCACGCAGATACGCCACGATGAGGCCGACGGCATTGATCATTCCCTCGGGCATCGAGGCATGACCGCCAATGCCGTGGGCGAAAATCTGCGCATGCCCGTTATCGAGTGCGGTGATCTCCAGGCGGTCGGCATTCTCAGCGGGTGCCGGCAGCTCATCGGCGGCAATCGCAAGCTCGCAGATAGACTGCGACGGAATGGCGTTGCTCGCCTCGGCACCGCTCCAGGACACAATGCGCCCGCCGTCGATCTTGGGGCTCACAAACGTCGCCCCAAACTGGCCCTTCTCGGCATTACAGACCGGGAACTCGGCATCGGGCGTAAATAGAAAGTCGGGGTTCGCGTGGTTCTCCAGATAATGGTGAACGTCGGACATGCCCACTTCCTCATCGCAGCCCAGCAGCGCACGGAAGGTATAGCGCGGCACAATGCCGTGCTTGAGCAGGTAGGCGCCGGCATAGAGCGACAACACCGCCGGACCCTTGTCATCGATCACGCCACGGCCGAGCAGCCAGCCCTCGCGGCGCTCCATCGCAAACGGGTCGGTGTTCCAACCGGGGCCAGCGGGTACCACGTCCACATGGCAGATGGTCGCGAGCTGCTTATCGCCGCGGCCCGGAATATCGGCGATTCCCACAAAGCCCTCGTCGTCGCTCGTCTGGTAGCCGAGCTTTTGCGCGATGCCGAGCGCGCAATCGAGTGCGTCACGGACCGGGCGGCCAAACGGCGCGCCGGGCTCCGCATCAGCAGAAACTGCCACGGACGGATAACTCACCAGCTGCTCGATATCGGCGACGACATCCTCCCAGACCTCGTCGACATACTCGGCAACGCTCTGCTCCACCTGATTCATGGACGACCTCCTTAGCAATGAGCGGCGAGCGTGCCCGCCCCTCACATCACGTCATTAGATAGCGAAAAGTTTAGCAAGCTCGGCCACCGAGTGCACCACCGCATCGGCACCCGCCGCCTCGTGCTCGCCCGGCGCCGCCGCGCCCGAATAGATGCCGATGCACGGCACGCCCATCGCGTGCGCGCCCTCCACATCGTTAAAGCGATCGCCGATCATCACGGCATCGTCGGCCGTCGCACCGAGCGCCGCCAGAGCATCGCGGACCGAATCTGCCTTGGTCTCGCGCCCCTGCGGCGGATTCATGCCGACCACGGCTTCGAACTGGCAAAGCCCCAGCTCACGCACCATGTCAATGCACTTTGCCTCCATGCGCGACGTCGCCACAGCCAAGCGATGCCCTTGCGCGACAAGGCCATCGAGCAGCTCGGGGATCCCGTCGAACACGGGATACTCCTCCGGTCCCAGCTCATCAAAAAAGGCGCGGTACTCGTCGGCCACCACCAGCGACTCCTCGCGGGAGAATCCATAAAAGTCGTGAAAGCTCTTCCACAGGGGCGGCCCGATCATGCGGCGCAGATCACCCATCTGCGCCTCCGAAAACCCGCGCGCAGTCAGTGCCTTGCGCGTCGAGGTCATCACCGCCCGACCCGTATCGGCCACCGTGCCATCGAAATCAAACAGCACGACCGGCCGCCTGTATATCTCCAGTGCCTCCATCGGCATCCCTCTTCCGCAGTTGATGATTTCCACACCGACACTTCAAACTGTTGACTATTCAACAATTGAACCTAGTAATGTGGAACGACTCTACTATACTTGTCGCACTTTGCTCTCAGAAGGCGGCGCGCAAGCGCCCCAACGAAAGGTGCAATTATGTCTTTTGCCATCATAACCGACTCCACGTCGGACATCTCCCCCGCCCGCGCCCAAGAGCTCGGCATTTACGTGATTCCGCTGCATGTGATTATCGAAGGCGAGGACCTGCTCGACCAGGTGCAGATTACCGCCCAGGAGTACGTCGCGCGCATGGCCGGCTCCGAGCAACTGCCACACACCTCGCAGCCGAGCGCCGGCGAGTTCAAGGCGCTCTTTGACCGCGTGCTCGCCGACGGCCACGACAGCGCCATCTTTATCTCGCTGTGCAGCGAGTGGTCTGCCTGCTACGCCAACGCGTGCCAGGTTGCCGATACCCACGAGCTCGACGTGCGCTGCATCGACTCGCGCACCGGCTCGGCTGCCGAGGGCCTGCTGGTGGAGTACGCGCTGGCCATGCGCAAGGACGGCCGCAGCCTGGACGAGACCGAGGCGCAGATTCGCGCGATGCTGCCCGACGCCCACCTGCTGCTGATTCCCCGCACGCTCGAGAACCTCGTTAAGAACGGTCGCGCGCCCAAACTCGCCGGCCAGCTCACGCAGATGCTCAATATTCGCCTGGCCGTTTCGCCGGAGTGGAAATCGGGCGAGATCAAGGCCGTCAAAAAGGGCCGCGGTGCCAAGCGCATCGTTGCCAACACCATGGCCGATTGCCTTGCATTTTTGGCCGAACATCCGGGCTCCAGCGTGCGCGTGCTCACGACCGGCGCCGCCGAGGAGCAGGAGCTCGTCAACCAAGCACTCGCAGGTCAGAACTACGTGGACGCCGGCACCGGCCCCATCGGCTGCACCATCGCCACCCACGTGGGCGTCGATGCCATAGCCATCAGCTACTGCCCCCGTTACCAACCTACCAATTAGAGACAGGTTTATTTTGGCAGGTTTTATCTGGGCAAACGTCCAGCGCCAACAAATGCCAGCCTGACAAGATCGGGCAGGCAGGGGCTGTCGAACAACCAAGGTACAGCCAGCCGTAGCAAAGCCATCATGCCGGCGCGCCCCAACTCAAGGCGCGCCGGCATCCCTTTAGGAATTGCGGCGGGAAAGGGGCCGAATAGTCGAAAGACAGCGAACCGTTGAATGCCGCTCACGGAGCGGCACCCCACTATCACCGAACCAAAATCAAAGTCGAGTATCTCAAATAGCCGAAATGGCGTACCCTCATCCCAATGAACGCTGACAAGAATGGCATTCAAATGAGCAACGCCGTGCATCAATACGCCCTTTTCGGGAACGCCTTATTCAAACTCAATAAAACGGTTGTCCACGCTTCGGATCCGCGTAAGCAAATCGTAATCTGTAGCAACGGTCCAGACATCCGTTACGCAACACTCGAAGAATGGGACAAAGCCGGCAAATCTTTCGACGAACGTGCACAGACTGAGGGCATCGTTGCCAGCGCGAGCCCAGCGCGCGACAAACTCGAGCTCTTTCGCAATCTTTTTACCGGCCGCAAAGATGTGCACGCTCACGGGTATCGCAGAAAAGACGGGGGCATCGGCTATACACCCGCCTGCGCAAATGAGTGGAGGCCAGGCATTTGTCCCAAAGCAAGCCATCAGAGAATTAAATGCGCAGAATGTCGCAGCCGCACATTCCTTGAGCTGAACGATGCCGCCATTATCGCCCATTTCAAAGGCAGCGACGACAGACTCCGGGACGTCATAGGCTGTCTCTTATACACATCTCCGAGCCCACGAGACTCCTGAGCATCTCGTA
>USHS01000157.1 GCA_900554585.1 uncultured Collinsella sp. | reverse complement strand
GCGATGGGCGATGCCCGCAGCCTAAGCAGGACAAAGTCTTCAGCAGCCTCTCGGGCAAAAATGATCCGTTTTCCTCCGTCCCCAAGGGATCAGTGGGTTAGCCTTCCTTGCGGACCTTTTGCAGATAGCGGTAGACGCTGGGCTCCGAGATGCCAAGCGCGGCGGCAGCACAGGCAACGGCACCCTTGAGCATAAACACGCCGTTGCCGTTAAGGTGGCGGATAACGTCCACGCGGTCGCTCTGACCAAGCGACGCTACATCCAGCCCGCGCTCCCTCAGCAACTCGGAAATACTGCGGTCGATGAGCTCCTGTGTGGACTCCGAAAGGCTTTCGACCTCGATGGGGGAGGGCTCCGTGCGGACCGGCGCGGCGTCGAAGCAGGCCATAAGCTGCTGGGCCATGGCACTGATGTTGCGCACGGCCGAAAGATCGGTGTTGACGCACAGCATGCCGACGATCTCGCCGTCCTCACGGATAAAGTACGTCGCGGACTCCAACGTCTTGCCGCTGGCCCCGCGCCCCTCGCAGCCCGTAATAAACGGCAAGTCGCGATACTTGGGGTCGTGTATAATCTTGAGCGCAAGATCGGTAGCGGGTCCGCCAATCTTGCGCCCGCTCACGATACCGTTGCGAATATCGACGATGGCGTGGTCGGGATCCGAGAAATCGTGCAGGACGATTTCGCTGTTTTTGCCGAGTATCTGCTCCAGGAAATCGACCATCGGCAAAAAGCGGCGTACGGTCTCGTTCACGAGCAACTCCTTTGGGTGAAATCGGAAATGTTCATAACAATTTTTTCTCATGGTAACACGGTGTCTATTGACTCGCATATTCGCAGGTACATTGCGTAATACAGATGAGCGGAAGGATTTTGGCGGTAAACGGTTGACCAAAAGAATAGTAAGATGTTATTTTGACCAGACACTTTCCTGAACTGCGGAAATGTATTATTTCAGCTGAAGAATAGTCTGATAACAAAAAATTATTATTGAGAATGAGAAAATTCTTAAATACGATATGCAACGAAGGCACAACCTCAGCCCCGCACTGCGTCACAATAGAACATTAGATGCGAAAACAACTACTTCTAGGATTGGTGGTCAAATGGCCCAGGAGACGGTTACGAACGGCACTGAAGCCCTGTTCACTCGTGAAGGCATGCCGCCCGTTAAGGAAATGATCCCGTGTGCCCTTCAGCACGTGCTGGCATCGTTTGCCGGCATCATTACCCCGGCGGTCATCATGGCCGGCGTCTACGGCTTTAATAGCCAGCAGAGCACCGACATCATTCAGGTTGCGCTCATTCTTTCGGCACTCGACACGGCCCTTCAGGCCTTCGCTCCCTTCCGTCGCATCGGCGGCGGCCTGCCCATCGTCATGGGCGTCTCGTTCGCGTTCCTGCCGGCCCTTCAGGCCATGGGCGCCTCGGGCTTTAGCTTTGGTGCGCTGCTGGGCGGCGAGATTGTCGGCGGTGCCGTCGCGGCTCTCTTTGGTCTGGCCTACAGCAAGATCAAGTGGCTGTTCCCGCCCGTCGTGACCGGTACGGTCATCTTCTCCATCGGCGTTTCGCTGTATCCCACGGCCGTCAAGTATATGGCCGGCGGTATGGGTACGCCGCTGTGGGGTACCCCGCAGGCCTGGTGCGTCGCTCTTATCACGTTCGCCGTGGTCTTCGCGCTCGCCAACTTTGGCAAGGGCACGCTCAAGCTGGGATCCGTGTTTTTTGGCATGATCGTTGGCATGATCGTTTCGATCCCCTTTGGCATGATCGATTTCTCCAGCGTCGCCACCGCTCAGGTCTTCGCCCTTCCCAAGCTCATGCCCTACGCGCTCGAGTTTGATCCCGAGGTCTGCATTACCCTCGCCGTCGTGTTCCCCATGGTTGCCATCCAGGTTATCGGTGACGTCTCCGCCGCCTGCCTGGGCTCCATCGACCGTATGCCCACCGAGCGCGAGCTCTCTGGCGCTATCGTGTCCCAGGGCATCACCTCTATGGTCGGCGGCCTGCTGGGCGGTCTTCCCACCAGCGCCCTTGGCCAGAACGTGGGCATCATCTGCTCTAACAAGGTCGTCAACAAGTGGGTTTTTGTGACCATCGCGGCCGTCTTTGCCATCGCCGGTCTGTTCCCGCAGCTTTCTGCCGTCCTTTCCGCTATCCCGCAGCCCGTCATCGGCGGCGCGACCGTCGGCGTCTTTGGCACCATCACCATGAACGGCGTGCGCATGTTCACCCGCGAGGGCCTCACGCAGCGCACTACCACCATCGTCGGTACCTCCGTCGTCTTTGGCCTGGGTATCTGGATGGCCAGCGGTTGCCTTGCCGGCGAGGGTATGCCCACCTGGGTGTCCACCGTCATCGGCTCCAATGCCGTAACCCCCACCGCCATCATGGCCATTGTCCTTAACCTGATCCTTCCGCAGACGCCGGTCGTGGCTCAGCACATCGATGCTGCCAAGGACGCTGCCGTGGATCTGGTCTTGCCCGAGAGCAAGAAGTAACCAATTCGGTGCTATTCGTCGGCGGACGCATCGCCTCGTCCGCCGACGTCATGCGGCGCCAAGCCGCACTTCAACCGCCCCTTCTGCGTGCGCGATTGTCGAATTACGTTATAGCTAGCTATATTATAGAAAGGTATAATATAGCTAGCTATAACGTAAAGGAAGGATGGACCTGTGTTTATCGGAAGAACAGCGGAAATGTCCGAGCTCAATCGACTGTATGGCACGGGCTCCTTTGAGATGCCTGTGATTTACGGCCGCCGTCGTGTGGGTAAAACGCGCCTTATCACAGAGTTCATCCAAGGCAAGAAGGCTATTTACTTTCAAGCTCGTCGTACCAATGCAGTGGCAAACCTGCACGGCTTTAGTCAGGCGATACTTGCAGGCTCGGTTGGTGCTGCGGGTGCGTCGTTTCGTAGTTTTGACGAGGCGTTCGATGCATTGGCCACCATGGCTCGCACGGAACGTTTGATTGTCGTGATTGACGAGTACCCCTATCTCGCCCAATCGAATCCCGAGATCAGCTCGTTGCTGCAAAACAAGATCGATCACTTGTACAAAGAGACCAAGCTCATGCTTATCCTGTGCGGGTCGTCGCTTTCGTTCATGGAAGAGCAGGTGCTGGGTTACGAGAGTCCGCTATACGGAAGGCGTACGGCCCAGTTTAAGATCATGCCGCTCGATTTTACGACGACCCTCGACCTGGGGCAGAGCATGGGGCGCGAAGACGCTGCAGTTTGCTATGGCATGACGGGCGGCATTCCTGCATATATCGAGAAAGTCAATCCCGCCGCACCGCTCAAGGACAACATCAAACGTCTTTTTCTTACTCCTACGGGCTATCTCTTTGAGGAGCCGAGTAACCTGCTATTGCAAGAGTGCCGCAATCCCGAGCAATATGATGCGATCGTGCAAGCAATTGCTCAGGGGCGCTCGAAGATCTCGGAGATTGCGAGCTCTACGGGAATCCCTGCGAGCAATGTAAAGAGCTATGTGGATAAGCTGGCGTCGCTTGGGATTGTCGAGCGCGAGCTGCCCCTAAACGAGACGAGCAATAAGCGAGCCGTGTATCTGCTGTGCGACCAGATGTTTAGGTTCTGGTACAAGTTTGTTCCGCAGAACATCGGGCTGATTCAAAACGATATGGCCGAGATGGCGTATAAGCGCATTGAGCCGCACGTATCGGATTACATGGGTACGGTCTTTGAGCTTATATGCAGGCAATACGTGTACGAACTCGCGCGCGCGGGCCAGCTCGATGTGGTTCCGGCGAGCGTCGGGCGCTGGTGGGGGACGGATAATCGCACGCATACGCAGGAAGAAATTGACTTGATTGTTGACGATGGCGAGGGCACTGCGCTGTTTGCGGAGTGCAAATGGCGCAATGAACCGGTGGGCGAAGACGTGCTGCAAAAGCTCGTGCACCGAAGCGAGCTCTTTAGACGGCAGCACAAAAGCCATGCGATCTTCTCGAAGCGCGGCTTTACGCAAGGATGTCAGGAAGCTGCGGCGAGCAGGGGAGATACCAAGCTGATCTCATTTGCCGAGATGTGCGAGCGGAGATAACCAAGCGCGCTCTGATGTAATGCTCGGAATGGGTCGCGCTTTCCGGATCGCCCTTCAAGCGGAAAGCGCGTCTCAGAATGCCGCGCCGGCGTTTTTGGCGGTTGTGGTTGGAAAGGGGAGCATTGCCTACACACGCGACGACGGCGTGGCAGTGATCCCCATGGCGGCACTTGGGGCGTAGTGGTTTTGCGGGCGTGCCGTGCTTCCTTTACCGAAAATCCATTTGGTAAACCAGATGCTCGCGGATAGAATAAAGTTGACGGCAGCCCAAGGGTGATAGCTGGGCAGCGCCGTTGCTTGGTCAAGAGGTCAGTGCCTTAATGGCAGCGACTTGTTATGCTTCGAATGCTGCTTGAGTGCCTCGGAAAGTTCGATAACTGTCTCTTATACACATCTGACGCTGCC
>USHS01000156.1 GCA_900554585.1 uncultured Collinsella sp. | reverse complement strand
CCAGCATTATCGGGGTTTTCAAAAAGAGCAGAGTCGAAGACAGACCCTTTGTGATATCTGTCTTGCAGATCACCTTGCCGAACAAAAATCGGCTCTAGCGGTTTTCTTTTGCACGAAAAACGATATTCTTCCTTAACTTTTGCTACATGGTTTTTCATGCGACCGTTGTCGCACAAAAGACTTAAAATCGACGACTTTCCAGAGCCGTTTTCACCGATGATTACGTTGAGCCCTGGGCTGAATGGGATAGTTTTACCGCACAAGCTAATGGAGTCGCAGTAACTCGGCTTCTTTTCAGGCTGCTTAACACCTATCCTTGTACTGGGAGACGTTAGAGCCATCAAAAGACCTTGAAAGCTGGGGAGCGCTCTTATGGATGCAAATTCAAAATCGCGGTCTGCACTTTTCTTGTCATGCTTAGGATAGAATTCCCATTCATGGCAGTCGGTTCCAATCACCATGCGGGCTGGAAGCTCTAAGTCAGCAAGTTCCCCACGTAATATTCCTTGAATTTTGGAACTGTTATATTCGAGCGCATCGATAAAGCCGTATCTGTAGAAATCGATGGCATTATCCGCCGCCTTACCGAGTGAACGCGGTCGTTGGTTCCCATTGAAGCCAGAATGTTGGTGCGCAATAAGAATCGCACTGAGATCTATATCCCTGAGAACTTTTTCAAAATCATCGAGTGGGTAGAAGGCGGACTTACTCTCTAGATGACCGAAGCTGTTGATTGCAGCTTCTATCTTGTCATAATCCGCTATATTCTTCGCGTCAAAAATAGCTATTACATGAGCGGGTGTCTTTCCGATTTGTAACTCAACGTCGAACTCGACGCCAGGTAATAGCGTTGCTTTACAAGGAGGGTCCCCGCTCTTTAATCGACTATCAAGGACCTTGTAGAGACTGGAATCGAAGCGATTGTGGTCCGTTATCGAAAATAGATCAATCGAGTGCTCAGAGAGCTTTTCGAGAAGTACGTCAATATGATTCTCGTCGGAATCGCGGACGATGTTCCCGTCTTCTTTGTATGAACTTGCTTTTGAATGGATATGCAAATCTATTCGTATAACGTCATTAAGCATCCTAGGCCTTCGCCGCCTCGTACTGGTACGTTGTGCGCACGTTGTAGCGGAAGTCGTTTCCGAGTTCCAACGCCTCGAAGTGCTTCTTGGCGCATCCAATCTTGATCTTCTCCGCGTCGCGCAGGGCGGGCTCGCCGTTCTTTCCGCCCTTGGTCTCGGTCACGAAGTAGACGCGGCGCTCGCCGTCAGCCTCCTCGACATACGCCCAGTCGGGGTTGTAGCTGCCGAGCGGCGTGTCGATCTTGAACGTCGAAGGGAGTTTCGCGAAAACTAGCCCCTCCTCTTGCTTGTCGAGAGCCTCGGCAAAGGAGCGCTCGACCCCCGCCGAGTCGTAGACCACGTAGTTGTACAGGCTCTTACTCGTCATGTCCGGCTTCCACGCATTCTGCCCGAGGTAGGCCGTGTAGTCGTCGAGCTCAAGGTCGTGCATGGTGTACCACTCATCCTCGGGAAGGCGCACGTACTTGATGCCTTGGGCGATGAGGTCGTTTTTCACGCGGTTGATCTTGTCGCCTACCTGCGCGAGGAAGGTCGCGGGGTCGACCTCGAACTCGTCGAAGCGGCTGCAGCCCTCGAGAATTGCCTTGATGGTGCCGCGGGTGAGCCCGACGGCGTCCTGAAGCTCTGCGATCGGGTCGGGAAGGTCGTATTTCACCTTTCCCGAAACGGACACCACGGAGGCGCCCGTGCCCTCGGCGCTCACGCCTGCGTCGTCGATGCCCAGCGATGCACGCTCGCTCGTCACCTGGGGCGGGCGCACGGCGAGCATGCCGTCGACCGCCTCGATGGCGCGTTTGATGAGCTTGCCGGAGTCGACCTCGACCTGGAAGCGCGTGCGCTGACGGATGCGGTCCCATAGGGCCTGGAACGCAGGGTCGAGTGTGACGTCCTTCTGCAGCTCAACCGAGACTTCCTTGGCCTTGTCGCGGATCTGGACCCTCTGGGACTTGTGGATGATGATAGCCTCGACCTGTTCCTTTGCCGGCTCGAGCTCGGCGGGGAGCTCGACCTTGCCCTCCTCGGCGGCCGCCTTCAGCTCGGGCGTCACCGCGCCCTTGCCGTCGACCATGCCAGTCGCGGCGAGGTAGTCGTAGACCTGCTTGGACTTCTCGTAGCCCAGGCGCTCCTCGACGCCATCATCGCCCTTGACCGTGACCTTCGTGAAGCTCTCCGGGGTGATGACGCCGAACTTGAAGTCTTCTGCCTCAAGCTCCTTCTGCAGGCCGTTGGCGAAGTCGTCGTAGCTCTCGTTCGCGATGACGGTGAGCACGTTCGCCTCTGGGTCGTACAGGCGCTCGCCATCCTGGTTCACGCACAGGCGCAGACCGCGGCCGATTTTCTGGCGCTTGGTCAGGTTGTCCTTTGTCTCGACGAGCGTGCAGATCTGGAACACGTTGGGGTTGTCCCAGCCCTCCTTGAGCGCGGAGTGGCTGAAGACGAAAGAGACGTCCTTGTCCGCATCCATGCCGTCTGGGAAGGAGATAAGCGTCTCTTTCTTCTGCATGATGAGCTCGAAGGCCCCGGCGTCGTCGGCGGTGCCGGCGGCTCCCTTGGAGTCCTTGAACTTGCCCTTCTTGTCCTTGGCGAAGTATCCCTGGTGCACGGCGTGGGGGTCGCGAACCAAGGGTGCACCGACGGCCTCGTAGCACTCGAGCCAGGTGCCCTTGCCGATTCCCGCCGCCTTGGCGATTCGACGAGGCGCCTTCGAGTTTAGGGCACCCGCGTACTCCTCCTCGAACATCTGGGCGTACAGCCCTCCGTGAACCTCGGGCTCGTAGACGCGGTAGCGGTCGACGCGGTCGATGAAGAAGAGCGAGAGCACCTTCACGCCGCGCGGCCACAGCTCGAATTGGCGGACCAGGTGGTCCTCGATGGTGCGGCGGATCTGCGCGCGCTTGACGACCTCCTCGTTTACGTCGCCTAGGGCTTCGCCCAACTCAAGTACTTCGCCGTTCTGGAACTCTATGAACTCGTCGCCCTCGGCGGCGCCGATGTTGTTGACGACCCAACCGTTCTCGTAGTCGCTGTTCTCGCCGCTCTTCTGGTAGAGGTCGGCGCCGGTCTTCACGGTGACGGCCTTGCGCTTCTGCGTGCCGTCGGTCTGGCGCACGTCGATGGACACCTTGGCGGAGAACGGGTCGGACTTGACGGACTCGAGCCTCACGTAGGCGCCATTGAGGTTCGCCTCGGCCTTGATCGAGTCGACGCAGATGCCCTTCACCAGGTGGCGCTCGAAGGCGTCGACCGGCGTGAGGCGGTAGATCATGTTGTAGGCCTGCTTGTGCGTTGCTGAATAGCGAAGCACGAACAGCGGGTTCAGGCTCTTGATGGCGGCCTTGGCCTGTTTGGTGTTGTCGACGCTCTGGGGCTCGTCGATGATGACGACGGGCTTGCATGCGCTCACGAGCTCGCGCGGGCTGAAACCGCCGGTGAGCCGCTCGCTGGTCCGGTGGAAGAGGTTGCCCTCCTTCGCGGTGCCGTCCTTCTCGAGGCCCTTGTTGAAGGCATCGATGTTGATGACCATGACCTGGATAGAACTCGACGTGGCGAAGTTGCCCACCGGCCCCATGTCCTTCGAGTCGTATACGAAGTAGTCGAGCGGCGTGCGGTCGTAGAGCGTCTCGAAGTGCTTGCGCGTGGTCTGGAAGCTCTTGAGAACGCCCTCGCGGATGGCAACGCTCGGCACGACGATGACGAATTTGGTGATGCCGTAGCGGCGGTTCAGCTCGTAAATGGAGCGGATGTACACGTAGGTCTTTCCGGTGCCCGTCTCCATCTCGACGGTGAAGTCTCGCAGGCGCCCGTCGGTGAGGACGTCGGTTGCCGGGAGGCAGCCATCCTCCTGCACGGCGTGCAGGTTGTCGAGGAGCTGTCCGGGCGCCACGCGAAGCTCGTTTCCGTGGCCGACCATGAGCTCGCCGATTGCCGTCTGGCCCTTGCGGCCGGAATCGGCGGAGAAAACGCTGCTGGCGAATTGCTGTCCGCGGAACAGGTCGCAGGTTGCCTCGATGGCCTCCAGCTGATGCTGCTGACTAGATGAGAACTTGAACTCGAGTGCCGCCATGCTAGACCGTCCTCAATTCGATCTCGCAGCCCATGCGCTCGCCGGCGTGCTTGAAGATCTGCACGGCGTTGAGCTTGAGAGTATCGTCGAGAACGGAGTCGAGGATGAGAACGCGCCTGGGCTCCATGTCGGCGATGACCTCGAGCGCCTTGATAGTGAGGCCTCGGGACATGCAACAGACGAGCTCGTCGCACGCGACGGACCAGATGGGATAGCCAGCGGCGTCGGATTTCTCAACGGGTAGCGTGAGCTCGAGGCCCCATTTGAGCATCATCTCGAAAACGATATCAAGTTCAGTGCGGTCAGGTTTAACTACATCAAGCACAAGCTGACCAGGCTCAGGTCGTTCAATACCAGAATCGTCAAGCTCGAACACACGGAAGCCTGTCTCTTATACACATCTCCGAGCCC
>USHS01000155.1 GCA_900554585.1 uncultured Collinsella sp. | reverse complement strand
CAGGAGTCTCGTGGGCTCGGAGATGTGTATAAGAGACAGGCGTATGTTCTGCTCGGGCGCCTTGGTGTCAGATGCCGCTTTGCGTCTACTGGCCCGTAGAGGGGTTGGGCGTGGGCGTAGGATCGGGGGTAGGCGTCGGCGTGCCACCGTCGCCACCCGTGCCACCGTCGCCATCTGTCGTACCGCTATCGCCGGTGGTGTTACCGCCCGGGGTTTCAGTGGTCGTGGTTGTCGTTGTCGTTGTGGTGGTTGTGGTCTCTTCCTCTTCTTTTTCCTCGTCTTTATCCTCTTCGTCTTTCTTTTTGTTGTTTGTGCCGTAGAACTTCCAGACGTTATTGTTCTTGTACGTGGGAGCCGTTCCGGTCTGGAATTCCTCGCGTTCGGTGCCCGCAAGAACGGTGTTCATGAACTTCTTAAAGACGGGCAGGTTGGTGCTGTCGCCCAGCAGGTCCGAACCGTACTTTCGGATGGGAATCTCGCCTGCGGAATAACCGGTCCACAGGGCGCATGTCAGTTGCGGCGTGAAGCCGCAGAACCACAGGTTGGTGGTGTTGTCAGTGGTGCCCGTCTTGCCGGCATAGGGCTGGTTGACGCTCAGCGCGCCGGCGGCACCCGTGCCGCTGCCCTGCATGACGCCGGATAGAACGTCGGTAACCGCGGCAGCCTCGCCTTCGGTGAGCACCTGCGTGGGATTGTCGGTGTGCTGGTACAGAACCGAGCCGGTACGCGAGTCGATCTCGGTAATGGCGATGGGCTGACGGTAGTAGCCACCGTTGGCAAACGTTGCGTAGGCCGATGCCATCTCGAGCGGTGAGATGGACCCGGTGCCGAGCGTCATGACGGGAACGTCCTCGATATTGTCCTTGGCGGGATCGATGCCGAGCTTTTTGACGAGCGACATGATCTTGTCATTGCCGATGGCTTCGGCCACCTGAATGTAGCCGGTGTTGGATGAGTATGCCGTTGCCTGCTTAAGCGTGATGTTGCCATAGCTCTGGTTGCCGTAGTTTTGCACCTCGGTCGTGGTGCCCTTGGCCTTGAGCGGCGAGTTGCAGTTGAGGGTGACGTTGGGGTTCATACCGTTTTGGATGGCAGTTGCCAGCGTAAAGGCCTTAAACGTGGAGCCCACGGGGCGCTTTGCCGTAGCGTGGTTCACGTGATTCTCGTCGGCGTTGTAGTCGTAGCCGCCTACCATGCACTTGATATAGCCGGTCTTGGGGTCAACGACGACCATGCCCATGTCCAGGCCGTCGAGCGAAAGCGTGTCGAGCTGCGAGCGCACAGCCTCCTCGGCCACCTGCTGCATGGTGGGGTCGATGGTGGTCTTGACGGTCAGACCGCCCTTAAAGAGCACGTCGGTGGAGAACTCCTGCTCAAGCAACTGCTTAACGTAGGAGACAAAGTAGGGCTGAGAGTACACATCGACGCCACTGCCCGAAATCTCGGTCACGTTAAGCGTGATGGGCTCAGCCTGTGCGGCATCGTGCTCTTCCTGCGTGATGTGGCCCAGACGCAGCATGTTGTCCAGAACCTTATTGCGGCGGGACAGCGCCAAGTCGGGATTAACCGTGGGGTCGTACTGCGAGGGCGAGTTGGGAAGGCCGATGAGCAGCGCGGCCTCGCTCAGGGTGAGGTCGGCGGCGGTTTTGGACAGATAGGTCTCGGCGGCGGCCTCGATGCCATATGCTCCATGGCCGTAGTAGATGGTGTTGAGGTACATCATGAGGATCTCGTCTTTGGAGTACATATCCTCCATCTTGATGGCGATATAGGCCTCGCGCACCTTACGCTCGATGGTCGAGTCGAATTGTTCCTCCTGCAAGATGGTGTTGCGAACCAGCTGCTGGGTGATGGTCGATGCGCCCTCGTGGCCGCCGGTGAGGGTTGCCACCGATGCGCGTGCAATGCCCCAGAGGTCGATGCCGCCATGCTCGTAGAAGCGCTCGTCCTCAACGTCGACGGTGCCCTGCAGCACGTACGGGGACACTTGGTCCTTGGTGATGGACTTGCGGTTTTGCGTGTAGAAACTCGCAATGGTATTGCCGTTGCAGTCGACGATGTCGGTGGGCTCGCTCACCAGATACGCGTTGGCATCGGTGTAGTCGGGCAGATCGGACAGCCAGCGGTTGACATTGCCGATCATGCCGATGCCAAACGCTACGCCCGCGATAAGCAGAAAGCCCAAAAACGAGAGTAAGATCATGGGAAGGGCATGCGTCTTAGAGCGACCGCGCCCCTGTCGTTGGCGAGGACCCATATATTGACCTCCAGGTATGTCGTGTCAGGCGGCAGGTGTTATGCCTGGCAGGATGGACATAAGTTATTACACGATAAACCAATCGGGGCACGCGGGGCCTCGTGTATGCTGGTTGGCAGCAATTTTCAGAGTGAAAGCACACCTTGGCAAGGAGTTTACCGATGGCGATTCGGCCGGTGGAACCGAGCGGACAATGCGAAAGCGAGCTGGCGGCGGCTGAAGTGGCGCTGCCCGAACTGCTGGCGCCTGCTGGCGGACTCGACCAGATGCTCGCGGCGATTGCGGCGGGTGCCGATGCCATCTATGCGGGGCTGGACGGATTCAACGCTCGAGTGAGCGCGCATGGCTTTAGCGATGATGAGTTCGCGCGCGGTTGTGCCGTGGCCCATGCCCATGGCGTGCGTGTGTACGTGACGCTCAACGTGTTCGTGTTCGATGATGAGCTTGCCGACGCCGTGGCGTTGGGGGCGCATGCGCACGCGTTGGGTGCCGATGCGTTGATTGTGGCCGATGCCGGGCTGGCCTGTGCGCTTCGTGCGGCGATTCCGGGGGTCGAGATTCACCTGTCCACTCAGGCGGGCGCTCATAGCGAGGGTGCCGTGCAGTTGGCTGCCAAGGAGTTGGGCGTTGAGCGCGTGACGACTGCGCGCGAGCTGAGCGTGGTAGAGATTGAGACGCTTTGCGCTACTGGCGTGCCCATCGAGGTGTTCTGTCACGGCGCTATTTGCATTGGATACTCGGGTGCGTGTGAGTTTTCGGCCCTGAGGCGCGGACGGTCGGCGATGCGCGGTGATTGCACGCAACCGTGCCGTCTGTCCTATGACTTGATGGACGAGGAGGGGCAGAGTGTTGTCGCTGTCGAAGGGGATCGCCTGCTTTGTCCGCGTGACTATCTGGGCATCGCGCATCTGCCCGAGCTTGTTGCCGCCGGCGTGGCATCGCTCAAGATCGAGGGCCGCATGAAGAATCCCGACTACGTCTTTAACGTGGTGAGGGTGTGGCGTCGGGCGCTCGATATGCTGCGCGACGGCACATGGGATGCCGATGCGGTGCCGGCGCTTGAGCGCGAGCTGGGAAGGTCGTTCAACCGCGGCTTTACCGATGCGTATCTGCGGGGCCGTTCGGGCGCCGAGCTCATGAGCTTTGAGCGCGCGATCAACCAGGGCGTGCGCGTGGGTCACTTGGTGGCGGTGGGTCACGAAGAGGTGACGGTTGAGCTTGATGCCGCCGTGGCGGCGGGCGACACGCTCGAGATCCGGTTCTATCCGGGTGCCGATGCACGTCCCGATGTGCCCAAGCGCTGGCCCCAGGTGCCCTGCCCGGTGGATGCAGCGGCGGGGGAGCGCATCGTCGTGCATTGCAAACGCAAGGTGGACGCGGGCTGCGAGGTCTATCTGATTCGCAGTGCCGGCGTGCTGGGGCAGACGGCAACGGTGTTGGAGCGCATGCGGGTCGAGGCAGATGCGGTCGCGCCTGCTGAGCAGTCCGTTGAGGTGCTGCCGTTTGAGGGCGTTCTGGCAGATGGCGATGTACCGACGGAGTTGGCGGGACCGGCGGAGCCGGCAAAGCATGAGGCTTTTGCTCGCATGGTCTTTGCCTGGGAGCTGATGGATTTGGATCCGCGCGATGAGTGGGATCTGTCCGATGCGACGGTGGTGCTCGACGAAGTGTGCCGCGCAGGCGACGCCGAGCGGACTCGAGCGCTTATGCAACGTGCCGGGCGCGTCGTCTGCCGCAATCTGGGACAGGTGGCGATGGCCCGCGAGCTGGGCACGACGTTTGACGTGGCGGCGCCGGTGTTCTGCGCCAATCGGGCCACGCTTGCCTGGCTGCGCGGGCTTGGCGCGAGGTGGGTATACTTGCCTGCCGAGTTGCTCAGCAATGACAGGGAGCGTATTGCCGAGCTGGCTGCTGAACCCGGCGTCTTGGGTCCGTTCGACGCCGACTGTCCCGAGCTTATGGTGTGCGAGCACTGCCTGCTGACCGCCGAGGGCGTCTGTGCCACCGATGTGACGGGGCAGGTCCGTTGCCGCGACTGCTTGCGTCGTCGGCAGGTGCGCTATCTGGTCGAGCGTGACGGTACGCGTCTGCCGGTTGCCATCGACGCGTGCGGCAGGACGAGGATTTTCCTGTCGTAGGTGCCGCGTCGCGTCAGTTTGTTATCATAAGAGAGTTTATGGACTTCCAGCACCGCCGTTTTCGGCGAGGGTGCTATAGCAAAAGGAGGATACCCAATGCTGTCTCTGTCTCTTATACACATCTCCGAGCCCACCAGACTCCTGAGCATCTCGTATGCCGTCTTCTGCTT
>USHS01000154.1 GCA_900554585.1 uncultured Collinsella sp. | reverse complement strand
GCGTCGTAGCCCTCGTCGGCGACCTTGTCGGCGAGCGCGGTCATCTTCTTGCCGGCCTCGTAGACGTTCTTGCCGTCCTCGACGTAGCCCTCCTGGCTAAAGTGCATGATCTCGATCTTCTCGGTTTCCTTCATGGCTTTTCCTTTCTGTCCTGCACGCGAATCTATACATCGCGTTTCTTTTCGATACCAATTATAGACATACACCCAACGTGTTTTTAATACCACTTTTCAATCTGTTCCAATCCTCGGTGAACGGTCGAAATTCTCTGGTGAGTGGTATTAAATTAGAATTTGATGTATAGCTAACGCCCCCGGCGTCTCCCTTGTGTGACAAAGAACAGCGTTCCTACCAGCGCAATAATGGTCGATGCTCCAAACAGTACCGTCTGGACGCCCAAAGCCTCCGCCAAAAACGGAGCCGCCAGCAGCGGCACCACGCCGGCGCTCATCAGTCCAAAACGCACAAAGCCGGTAATGCGCCCCAGGTATTTGATGTCGGCACGCTCCTGAATCAAGATCATCTGCAGCGGCTCCAGGAACCCCCAGGCCAGACCGTTAATCGCCTGACCGATAATCGCGACCCCCAGCATATCGGTGCCCACGTACACCATGGACCCAATGCCCACGGCCATGAGCGCGCCGAGCAGCAATCGCAGGTTGACATGGCGAGCAGAAAGCTTGGTCAGGATGAACGCGCCCACCGAGGAAGTGAGGCCCACGACCGAGGACAGCCAGCCCAGCCAGACGATATCCACGTTGAGCACATCGCGGTAGAACAACGACTCCAGCGAATCGAACGCGCCGAACGCAAAGAAACCCAAAAAGCCCGATATAAAGATGAGGCGCAGGTCGTGATCGCGAAACGTAAGTCGCGCACCCTCGGCCATGCCGCCCAGAATACCGCCCTTCGGCTTCTCCCCTTTTGCGGGAGTAACACACTCGTGACAGCCCAAGGAGAGCACGGCCGCCACACCCATCATGCCCGCCATGAGCAGATAGACCGATTGCGTGGCAAAACAGCTCACGATGGCACCGCCGAGCAGCGGGCCAGCGGTATAGGCGATATTGCTGTAGAACACCATGAGGCCGTTCACGCGGGTACGGCCCTCGGTGGTCGACTCCAGGTATCCCGGAAACGCATGCGTGCAGGTGTTGATAAAGCCGCCCGCAAGTCCCAAGACGCACGCGGCAAACACAAGCCCGGGGACAGACAACGGCGCCAACCCCACGCCAAGCGATAGCACTGCCGTAATCACGCACGTCACAAACGACGTCCGGCGCGGTCCAAAGCGATCGATGACCGAGCCCGACACCATATTGCCCACCGACGTCATAAGATTGCGCACGAGCGTAATGGCGGCAACCAAAAAGGCCGTGCCGGCCAAATCATACGTGGCCGCACCGATAAGCCCCAAAAAGTAGACCGCGTTGTTGGCGCACCACTGCAGGGACTCAATAAGAATCAGCCTGACCTCTGCCGGCGTCAGGCGCATTGCTTCGCGATCCTTCGCGAACATACGAACTCCTTCTATACAAAAAGGGGATGGAGGGCATAGGCCTGCTCCATCCCCTTTCCAGGTTGCAACGAAAATCTATGCAGCCGGGCCCTTACGCCAGCACGCCGAAGAACGCGCCGATGATGCCCACGACCATGGTGGCAACGATCAGCACCATGGGGTTGATCTTCTTGGACAGCAGCCAGTAGTACAGCCAGAAGGCGAGCATGCCGAGCATGCCGGGCATGATGCCGTCCAGGATGTCCTGGAGGGTCTGGGCGTCGTCGCCCGAGCCGATGGCCACCGGGATGCTGGCCCAGAACATGTCCTTGCACATGGCGCCCACGACCATGACGCCCACGATTCCCACGCAGGTCATGATCTTCTGCATGAGGCCGGTCCTCTGGGCCTCGTCCAGGAAGCCCACGCCCAGCTCGTAGCCCTTGACGGCGCCCCAGACGCGCAGCGCGAAGCCGGGGACGTTGTAGATGAGCAGGAAGGCGATGGGGCCGAAGGGGTTGCCGGCCTGGCACAGGCTGATGCCCACCGCGGCGGCGACCACGCGCAGCGTCGACAGGAAGATGGAGTCGCCGATGCCGGACAGCGGGCCCATGAGGGCGGCCTTGACGTCGTTGACGCTCTCGGGCTCGATCTCGCCGCGGGCGACCTTCTCCTCCATGGCCATCGCGATGCCGCCGACGAACGGGGCGAACTGGACGGTGATGTTGAAGAACGCGCAGTGGCGGTGCAGGGCCTCGGCGTAGTCGTCGGGGCGGCCGGCGTAGATCTTCTTGAGCATGTTGGCGACCATCAGGCAGAAGGCGATGTTCATCTGCTTGTAGTAGGTCCAGGAGAACTCCATGCCCAGGGCGCCGACGTTGACGGCGCTCTTGACGAGGTCGGAGCGCGTAATCTTGTTCTCGGGACTAGAAGTCATCGTCCTCATCCCCTTCCGCGGAGAGCTGGGGCTGGGCTCCGCCCAGGCCGAGCAGGTCGAACTTGTCGATGCCGATGATGATGGCGATCAGGGCGACGCCCAGGACGGGCACGTTGGCGTAGGAGCACAGCAGGAAGCCCAGGAAGTAGAAGGGCACGAGCTGCTTGGTGAGCACCAGGCGGCCGAGCATGGCGAAGCCCATGGCCGGCAGGATGTTGGCGGCCACGCCGCAACCGTCAATCACAAAGGGCGGGATGAAGTCGAGCAGGCCCTGGATGGCGCCGGAACCCAGATAGAAGGCGCCGCCACACAGCAGGAAGTACTCGAGGCAGCCCCAAAGTCCAAGTCCCCAATGAACGGCGTAGATGCCTTTGAGGTTTCCCTTGAGGGCGAACTTGTCTGCCATGTCGACAAACACGGCGAACAGAGCGTTGGTAATGTTGCCGATCGTCAGCGAAAGGACGGCGATGGGCATGGCGAGTGCGATGGCCGTCTCGGTACCCTGACCGAGCTGAATGGCAAACGCGCAGGCGAGCACGCCGCCGACGGTTTCGTTAGGCGGCACGTAGGCGCCGATGGAGATCGAGCCCATGAACAGCAGCTCAAGGCTTGCACCTACGGCAAGGCCAGTCTGCAGGTCCCCCAGCACCAGGCCCACGAGCGGGCACAGGACGATGGGGCGGAACGCGTAGAGGGTGCCGAGCTGGTAGTCGAGGCATCCAAACGCTCCGACTAAGCCGACGAGGATTGCTTGGACAAGCATAATTCCTCCCAATAAGGAATATCGAACCGTCGTCACACCCGTCGCGCGCGTTGTTGATATCAATTCCGGGAGTTCGATCACACGGCTCGAAGCGTACCTGGTGTGCTGCGAACACCCATGCCAGGTACAAATGATTTGATACCAATTATAGATATGCAGGTTCTTACTATTTAATACCACTCGCTCAGCGGGGTGTTTTTTACCGTAAACGGCAGACGTATCCCATCAGGCGCGCTCTTTGTTTCGATGGCGGACAAGCGCCACCAGAAAGCCATCGCCAAAGGCATCGTATGCCAAGTTGCCTACAATCACCAAAACGATTATCGCCGCGCCCAAAAACTCGTTCCAGCGAAAGACCTCGCCAAAGAGGAGCGCCGACCAGCAGGGAGCGAGCACGACCTCGCTCATGCAGACCAAGTTGGCCGCAAACGCGTTAGTGCGCGCAATCCCCTTGGCATACAGCACGCTCGCAAGGCCACTGCAAAAAAGGCCGTGCACCAGCATAAGCCCCCACTCAAACGGTCTCACGGAGTCTAGGGCACCGGCAAAATAGACGATCGGCAACATCGAGATACCGCAGGAGATGAGCGAGGACACCATGGGCGACGCATCGGGGCGAGAGTTCAAAAAGAAACACAGTCCAAAGGTGGCGCCCGAAATGACGGCAAGCAGGTTGCCGAGCATGCCCTCGGCACTTAAATCGCCTAAAAAGAAAAGTCCCATACCCGTAAAAGCAACCACCACGGAGGCAATCTTCGCAGGCGAGGGCAACGTGCGAGTTGCGAGCGATTGATACACGATAACGAAAATCATCGAGGTGTACTGCAGGACGATCGCGTTGCCGACCGTCGTGAGCTGGTTGGCAAAGTTAAACGTGGTGCCCGTCACGAAGTTGCAGACGGCCACAAGGACAATAAGACGGCTGACGCGGAGGATGGGCCTGCCGACGAGCAGGATAAAAAGCGCCATAAATATTGCCGTAACGGCACCGATCAAAAGAGCTGACTGCGAATTGGCGCGAACGAGGATGCCGATAAAACTCCACAAGAGCGCCGTGCCAAATAGATACATCGCCCCGCTCACGCCATTATCGGGCGGATTGTCAGATCGAATCACGAAGCACCTCCAGCTAGCTTTCGGTAATAAAAAACGGCGACCGCAGCGGGTCGCCGTTTCCCTTGGGGGCAGAATAAAACGCAGGAACCTACGCCAGCACGCCGAAGAACGCGCCGATGATGCCCACGACCATGGTGGCCACGATCAGCACCATGGGGTTGATCTTCTTGGACAGCAGCCAGTAGTACAGCCAGAAGGCGATCATGCCGAGCATGCCGGGCATGATGCCGTCCAGGATGTCCTGGAGGGTCTGGGCG
>USHS01000153.1 GCA_900554585.1 uncultured Collinsella sp. | reverse complement strand
GTTCCAAAGACTGCGCTCATAACCCAATGGAAATCGCAGCTCGAACGATTTCTTGACATTACGGACACCAGAGAGCCGGTCCGAACGCCAAAAGGACGAATCAGCAAAAAGCAACCTCCCCTTATTGGACAAATCGGAGGGGGCAAAACCGCCGTCAGCGGCCTTATTGACGTTGCTTCCTTTCAGTCGCTATCTGGTAAAGACTCCCAAACCGGGGAGCCGATAGTTAAGGACCTTGTTCGTAATTACGGCCTCATTATCTGCGACGAATGCCACCATGCTGCCGCGCCACAGCTCGAGCTCGTCCTCAAGTCCGCTCCAGCCAAATATATATATGGCCTCTCCGCGACACCCGAGCGCTCCGACGGACTCACGCGGGCACTCTCGATGCTCTGCGGCCCGCTTCGCTATGTCATCGATCCAAAAACGCAGGCAATTCAGCAGGGCATCCAGCGCATCGTGCGACCGAGATTTACCGGCATTCGGCTATCCGCTTACGAGCCGGATGCAAGCTTCAATCAGATTCTCGATCTGCTGTGTGCACATGCGGCAAGAAACGAATTGATTGTCGACGACGCCCTCGAATCATCGTCAAACGGTCGGCATCCGCTCATACTATCCAAAAGGAAAAAGCATGCTGAGGAACTGTTCAGGTTGCTTAATGATCGAAGACACGAGCCCATACTCTTAACCGGAGAAATCGGCGCCAAAGAAAGAAAAGCGATACTGAACAGTCTTCCCGGCTTTGAGCATGAACATCGAATCATCGTCGCCACCGAAAGCCTTCTGAGCGAGGGCTTCGATCTGTCCTACCTTGACACCCTTTTCATTGCCACGCCGATATCTTGGGACGGCAGCGTAACGCAGCAGGTGGGCAGACTGCATAGAAGCCACGAGGGCAAGCAACAGGTTGAGATATTCGACTACATTGACCTGTCGATACCCATGCTCGCCCGCATGTACCAGAAAAGGCTCAAGACGTACGCCAAGTTGGGGTACGAAATTTATTCAGCAGAAGACAGTGAGCAACCCGATTACAACATTCTCATAGAGCCAGCAAACGCTATTGAGGCATTAATTAAAGACATCGCCGGTGCCACAAAGAGCGCCTTCATAGCCGCATCCTACGCATCCGCCGCATGCCTCACGAAACTCACCGCCACACTCGCAGGCGCAGCCGCCCGTGGGATTACCCTTGAGGTTTATGTTGCCTCACCTCCGCGCGATGACGCGAAAGCGATTTTTGCCGAGATGAATGTCGACTATTCCGTCAAGGCCAAAGGGCGGCTGTGCGCGGCCGTGATTGACGAGGAAACTGTCTGGTACGGGACTATCCCGCTGCTGGCATTCCCCAAGAAAGAAGACCGCAGCATCCGTTTCAAAAGCAACGAAGTCGCCGCTGAGTTTTTGAGCGAAATCCAGCAATGAAGAGAACCGGGGGCCGCAGCAGCGAACGGGGCACGCCTATCAGTTGCGGTGGAATAGGGACTGTTTTTTGCTTAACAGCCGCAAATCAATCCCTATTCCACCGCAAATTATGAGCGGGCAATCAGCCCTGCGGGCCCTGGAACAGTTCCTCATGCGAGCCCATTCTGACCAGCCGGATCACAGGATTAGTCTTATGCGGCAAGTACAGAACGACCACATCGACCAAGCCATCGGATAGATGGAAATCGATGTGGCCGTTGTAATTGCCGCCCGGGTTTGAAAGCTCGGGGGCACCATATTCCGCGGGAAGCGAGCCGTGAGCTGCAAGTTCTGCAACCGCCGCCTTAAACTCGGTTTTTAGCTGCGGATGGATGCGCATCGTCCGTTTGTAATCCGCCTTAAACTGAGCCTCGACTTTAATCTCAAACATCGCTAGTCCTCATCGAGGAACGACATAAGCTCATCAGCGTTATTGAATGACGGGCTGTCGTCTGGCAGAATCCCCAACTCATGAGCCTCGGCAATCACCATGGCGCGCCTCGTCGCCTCGTTGGGCACCTCCGCCCTTCCTACGATCTCAAAAGGAATCTTTCGTTGATTTACCAGCTGCCGAACAGCAAGGTTGAGATACGAATTGAGACTCAGACCAACCGTATCCAAGAACTCAGTCGCCTGTTCCTTGAGCCCCTCTTCGATGCGAACCGTCGTAGGCTTAACCGTTGCAGTAGACATACGCGACCTCCTCGCTCTCGTCTTTTGCATCAGTATACCCAGTTTAGATGGCAGACTGATGTTAAATAGCATCAGCCCGCCGTTCACATTACTACAACGACAGGCACGCTCGCTCTACATCAGCCCGCCCAGAGCGATGTCGACGGCCTCGTTGAGGTCGTCGGTAATGTGTACGAGCTCCGGATCGAGCGGACTGATCATGCCGGCGTCCATCACCGGACCGTTAAGCCAGTCGAACAGGCCCTGCCAGTACTCGGTGCCCACCAAAACGAGGGGCATGCGCTTGACCTTGTGCGTCTGCACCAGCGTGAGCACCTCGAACATCTCGTCGAGCGTGCCAAAACCACCGGGAAACACAATGGCGCCCGAGCTGTATTTGACGAACATGGTCTTGCGCACAAAGAAGTAACGGAAGTCCATGCCGAGGTTCACATATTTGTTGAGCCCATGCTCGTGCGGCAGCTCAATGCCCAAACCAACTGACTTGCCGTTGGCGCTCGCCGCTCCCCTGTTGGCCGCCTCCATGATGCCAGGGCCGCCGCCGGTGATAACCGCCACGCCGCGCTGCGCGATCTTGCGGCCGACCGTGCGCGCCGCCTTGTAGAGCGGATCGGTCTTGGGCGTGCGGGCGCTCCCGAAAATGGTCACCGCAGGCCCGAGCTCGGCAAGCGCGCCGAAGCCATCGACAAACTCGGCCTGAATGCGCAGCACGCGCCAGGGGTCGGCATGCAGCCAGTCGGTCGACTCCTCGGGCGCCAGCAGGTTGGCGTAGGTGTTGTCCTTAGGAATCATGGGGCCACGCATGACCACGGGACCGCGGCGGTACGTCTCGTCGTAGGCAGGCTCGCCCTCGACATTCTCGTTCTTAATCATGGGTACTCCTATCGAGAAAAAGAAAAACGGGCGGGGTCGACGCTATGCGCCAAACACCCGCCCGAACATCAACCATTCGGTATGGTACCCACGATGCATCAAGCGCTTGCAAGCTATCGGTCAGCGGTCGCAGCTCTTAGTAATCCACCGCCGCAGGGCTGTTCATCCAGTCGTTCACGAACGCGCCGTAACGGCCCTCGATAATGGCCTGACGGGCACGCTGCATAAGGTTGAGCAGGTAGTAGATGTTGTGCATCGACAGCAGAATGCCGCCGAGCATCTCCTTCTGCGTGACCATGTGGCGAATGAGTGCGCGGCTGTAGCCGCCCGCGCACACCGGGCAGGTGCAGGTGGGATCAATGGGGCCGTCGTCGTGCGCAAAGCGCGCGTTGCGGAAGTTGAGGCGACCCTCACTCGAAAACGCCGTGCCCATGCGGCCGGTGCGCGTCGGCAGCACGCAGTCGAACATGTCGATGCCCTGGGAGACGCCTTCAACCAGATCCTCAGGCGTACCGACACCCATCAGGTAGCGGGGCTTGTCGTCCGGGAGCTGGCTCACGATCTCCTCTTCGATCCGGTTCATCTCAGCCTTCGGTTCTCCGACCGAGAGGCCGCCCACCGCGTAGCCGTCAAAACCGATATCGACGAGTCCGTGAAGCGACTCTTCGCGCAGGTGCTTATACATGCCGCCCTGAACGATGCCAAAGAGCGCCTGGTCATCGCGGGTATGCGCCTTATAGCAGCGCTCGGCCCACATGCTCGACAGCTCAACAGCGCGCTCGACGTAGGCGCGCGTGGCGGGATAGCCCGGGCACTGGTCGAGCTGCATGCAGATGTCGGAACCGAGCTTCATGGCGATTTCCATGTTGTCCTCGGGCGTCCAGAACACGTGGCGGCCGTCGTAGTCGTTGACGATAAAGCGCACGCCCTCGTCGGTGAGCTTGACGGCGTCGTTGTGGCTGAACACCTGGAAGCCGCCCGAGTCGGTAAGAATGGGGCCATGCCAGTTCATAAACTTGTGCAGGCCGCCCAGCTCGGCGATGGTGTCCTCGCCGGGACGCATGGACAAGTGATAGGTATTGGCGAGCACGATCTGGGCACCGAGCTGCTTGACGGTCTCGGTAGGAATACCCTTGACGTTTGCCTTGGTGCCCACGGGCATAAAGATCGGCGTCTCGATGTCGCCGTGCGGGGTATGCAGCACGCCGGCACGCGCGTGCGTCGTCGGATCCTCGGCGATCAGGTCGAATTTAAAAAGACTCTGGTCCATAAACTGGAACTCCTTGGTTGCGGTTCATACGCAAACCATTATACGGGCAACCCGCAAGGAGCACCGACTCGACAGAAACTGGTGCAAAGGAAACCTGCTCACTTGCACCAATGCACCAGGATAAAAATGATCCGTTTTCCTCCGTCCCCAACGGATCATTGGGACTGTCCCCAGGTGTCGGCAAGAGTGTCCCTTTTGACTAGTCATTTAAGAACGTCCCCAACGACTATATCTGGAATCATCTCCAACAGCCAAGGCAACGCCGATGTTCTAGCAACGTCAGCGAGCGGTCGCCAGAGCGAACAAATTGGCATGAAAAGAGGGCGGCATAGACC
>USHS01000152.1 GCA_900554585.1 uncultured Collinsella sp. | reverse complement strand
GGGCTCGGAGATGTGTATAAGAGACAGCTTTCGATCTTCGGAACAACCAGGCGCACCATCAACGGAGATACGGCGCCCAAGACCACCAGTAGAGCGCCCGATGCGCCGACGACCTCTCCAAAAGGCATCGCGTTCGTCCCTCGCCCAAGGAACCCAATCGTCCCCACCTGGGAAGCGGGATCAAACGAGGCGAATGGAGCCAGCAGCGCGGCGCCCATGCCCGCGCTTTCAACATGAGCGCTCAACGAACCCAACACCAAGAGAACCGCGCAAACCACTCCGGTGACAACGGGGTTGCGGCTAATCGCTGCTGTCAACGCAGCGACGACGGAAATCACGCCGTATGCCATGACCAGCAACGGAATACTGCACAACACCGCCTCCCCCACCATGGACGTTGTCGAAGCTCCCGCCCGAATGAGAGCGACGGGACACTCCGATCCACCCGCACCGTTCTTAATCAAGGACACAACCGCAGCGGGAACCATCGACACCAAAAGCAGCGCCAAGCCAAGCAGGAGAGACAGCGCAACAGCCGTCAGAAAACGCACATGCGCTGTTGCGGGGACTTGGAAAACCAGAAGGGAACGGCACCGCAGGTAGGTGCACGCAAGCGATGTGACAACCACGGGCAACAGCCAAAACAAGGAAGGAAGCGCTGCCTGGAGATAGGAAAGGAGGATTAATGGGGACATCTTCGTACTTAACTCGTAAACCTTGGGGTCCGGCAAGCTCGCGATCGACTCGAGCAGGCGGGCGCGCGCCTCCGCACGAGAAGGAGTCTCCGGCTCGATTCCGATCGATTGCAGGAGGGTCGCATCTGCCGCGCCCAGCTCGCCTCGAGCGCGCTCGTACGTCGCAAGGCTTCGAAACCCCTCCGCAGGCGTAGGCGCGTACACGAAACCCGAAAGAGCATCTCGCATGTCTTCCAGGGCCGTTTTGCCCTCGACATCCATATTCGCAGCGTCCTGCTCTAGATACCGATCTATTGAACGGAGCTCCCCATCCCTATACCGAACAGCGGAAACGTCATCAGCGTCAGGAAACACCTCGACCAGAGCCGGGGCCAGCATCGTCGTCGACATTGCAATCGCGCATACGGCGAGGGCAGGAGAATGCAGGAGCAGTTTCCCCATCGTTCTTACGTATGCAACGGCGGAGGCACAAGCGCTCGAACGAGTTGCCGTTCTCGATGCGGTGAAGGAACCCCTCTCAAGGCAAATCGGGGATATCGGACGCGCGCGACCGCTCTTTCCGGCAACGCAGAGCAAGCAAATCGTCAGCACCTCGATCCCGATTGCGCATACGAGGGTAATCGCGCCACGCTCGAAGCAAAGTCCAGGCAGATTCACTATCTGCGTTGTCGGGTACGGGCTATAGGCGCCGACGGTCAACTCAGTGTTCGCATACGTAAGGGGATTCAACAGGGCGAACTCACGTAAAGCGATGGATCTTCCGTAATACCCGGGAACCATCGTCACCCCCATCAGGGCACATACGAACACGATTCCAAGCGTAGGGTTATTGGCAATCTTCACGGCAAGGTGAACGACGAGCGAGATGAACGCCGCCACCAAGAATTGCAAGATGGCCGTCTGTGCGAACACCAGCCAAGCCGGTTTGATAACCGGAGTCGCATATTGAACGTAGCCTATCGGATAGAACAGCGAGCCCGGGCCATTCTTCACAAGTGCGGCGATTATCCCTGGAAGATTGACGGCGAAGACGGCAAACATCGCAAAAACACTCGCCCATACGCTCGATGCAACAAGCCTGCCCAGCTCACCCATCGGTGCCTGGATGATGAGTTTTTCACGTTTGTTAAGACGCGCGACAAGGAACGAGACGGCAACGGCCGTTGCGGCCCATAGCAAGTACTCCTTCGATCCGTCATAAAAGGAGTACGCTCCATCCGATACCTGCAGAAACGGAAGCAGAGGAGAGAGCGGCGCCAAGACAAGACGCCCCGCGGCAAGAGGGTACAGAAGCGCGGGCATGCTTGATGAAGAGGTATAGACGCCCTCCTCCCCCGCATTCACAAGCGCATCCGCATAGGATGCTGACAATTCCTGCTCAACACGGGTTATTCCCGACTCGAGGTATTCAACCCGTCCGTCGATGCCAGCCGCGCTCCTGAAGACGGGCAAAGCACAAAGAACCATCAACGCAACAACGGCAACACAGAGCGACCTGGAGGAGAGAAGCGACCTAAAGATTGCCTTCGAGATCTTGAGCATACGTATCACCAGCTCGTTTCAACACGATTCAACTCGATGCGCGGGGTTACGATTGCAGCTGCTTTGATTACTTGCCGGCAAAGTCAATTTAACATAAACTGTTAAAAAGTAACCTGAGTTTTTTAAATTCTTCGGAGGTTATTATGAGTTCCGACAATCGCACTCCCCGGCTTCATTCCTTCCGCATCGCATGTGCGATAGCCTCTGCGGCCCTTTGCGTCACCGCCATCGCACAAGTGGCGTTCTCCTTAAAGCCAGCAATCGAAGTGCTCGACAACCCTGTAATTGCAGACTCCCCCGCGTATCCAGCCCTTGCGATCTCGACATTGGCCCCTGCCGTCATCGGTATCGCTACGACCATCCTCAGCGCCGTTCTCGTGTGGACGATCAAGAGCGGAGACCCCTTCAAGAAAGGGTCTGCGACATGCTTGAAGGTGCTCGGCATTCTCTTCGTTGTTCAAGCTGCCACCAGCCTCTACGCCGGCTCACTCGAAACCTCCGTTTCGATGTTTGGCGGCGAGGGGGCCGTCGGCGCCCAAGAGATCGCTTCATCATTCGACTGGACCTCTCTGGTTCTCGGCATCGTCCTGTTCATGCTTTCCCAGCTCTTCTTGTACGCCCGAGAGCTATACCTCGACTCCGACGAGATTGCGTAAGGAAACGCCATGCCCATAATTGTTCGCCTCGACAAGATCATGGCCGAGCGAAAGATTTCCTCGAACGAACTTGCCGAAAGGATTGGAACCACGCCCGTGAACCTGTCCCGCATTAAAAAAGGGCATATTCGCGGCATTCGCTTCAACACACTCGAGCAGCTATGCCTCGCCCTTCGTTGCCAACCCGGAGACCTTCTCGAAGTCATGAGCGAAGAGGATGCCCAAAAGGAATTCGGACTCGATTGGTCCGCCGAGGATTAGAGGGCGCGACGAGACTCGTCCCCGCGTTCAAGAGTCCATCGAGACGCTCCAGGCGTTCGGCTACGGCATCACCGAGCCGGACGACCGAAGTATCGTCATACGCGACGTGAAGACGAACAGTTGGCTCTACCCCACCGAGTACGCGGCAGTGCTGGGCCCATCCCAACTGAGGTCACGGTGGTCCGATAGGGGCGCCGCCCGCGGCATGCGCCGCGGAGCGGTATCCCCTACCGAAGAGCGGGGATACCCTCAGCTTCCAGTTCGGAATCAGCCGTCGGAGGCGTTCGGCTGACTGCGGGAACGGCCTGTCCGCTCAATGTGTTCGGCTGAGATCGGAAATCAACCCAACACGAGCAGGACACGCGCCAGACGGCTCTTCCCCGTGCGGCCTGCCCCCTCACGCTCATGTTGCAGACATGTAACGCCGCAGCAAAGGTGCCCCTTTTTGCGCCAGACAGGTACAATGATGAACACTGTACCGTAGCGGAGCGCCCCGCGCGCGCCGCAACCACGCGAAAGGGTTTCCCATGGCCGAGATCTCGTCCTCCCGTATCGTCATCACCGTCCTTGGCAAGAACCGCCCCGGCATCGTCGCCGGCGTCACCCGTGTTCTGGGCGAGGCAAACGTCGACATCCGCGACATTACGCAGTCCATTATCGAGGACATCTTCACCATGACCATGCTGGCCGACACCGCCGAGTCCAAGCTCGACTTCGCCGAGCTGCAGAAGGCGCTGGCCGAGGCCGGCGAGCTTTCGGGCGTCAACGTGTCCATCCAGCGCGAGGACGTCTTTAACTTTATGTACCGCCTGTAGCGAACAGGCCGTACGGGAACAGGCTGGCGCATCTGCACCCAAGCACGCCGCCCCCACACGGCCCCGAGAGGAGCGCGCATGGCTTACGACGCCAAGAAAATCTACTACCGCTTTGACGATCACCTGAGCCGCCTGGTTCTGGACTACGAAGCGAGCCGCCAGATTTCGCCCGAAAGCGAAAACCTCTACCACGGCTTGCCGACCGATCCGTATGACGAGGGCCTGTTTGTCGAGCATAACGTCAAGCGCGGTCTGCGCAATGCCGACGGCTCGGGCGTGGTCGCGGGCCTTACCCGCATCTCGGACGTGCACGGCTACAACAAGGTCGACGGCAAGGTCGTGCCCGACCAGGGCAAGCTCACGTTGCGCGGCTATAGCATCGAGGACCTGGTCAACAGCGCCCAGGCCGAGAATCGTTATGGCTACGAAGAGGTCGCCTACCTGCTCATCACGGGTTCGCTGCCCAACAAGGAGGAACTCGACGGCTTTTGCGAACGTCTGGGCGCCTTTAGGCATCTGAGCGACGAGTACGTCAAAGAGTTCCCTATGACCACGGTGTCGTCGAGCATCATGAACGTGCTTCAGCGCGCCGTGCTGCTGCTCTACGCCTTCGACGCCGAGCCCGACGCCATTACACCCGAGCACGAAATCGACGTCGCCATCTCCATGCTCGCCCGTCTCCCCCGTAT
>USHS01000151.1 GCA_900554585.1 uncultured Collinsella sp. | reverse complement strand
GCTTTACCCTGTAGGGTCCCTGCCGCCACGTGGCAGTCAGGCTATCTGGGGTGGACGGCGGCTTGGCTACGAGCTGGGTCTGAAAAATCTGAACGGATGGGTGTCGTTGCTGAAAGTGCAGGCGTTGCCGGCGATGATCACTTTGGGACTGGAATTTCCGTATGCTAAAAAAGGCCTCCGGAGCTGTTGCTCTGGAGGCCTTTCGTTTACATGCAAACGGGTGCGTTAGTTGTTCTTGGTCAGGCGTTCGACGTCGTGGGCGATCATGTATTCCTCGTCGGTGGGGATGACCATGACCGTGACGGCGGAACCGGCGGCACTGATGACCTGCGGGCCGTTGCCCACGGCCTCGCGGTTCTTATTGTTGTCGATGCGTACGCCCAGCCACTCAAAGCAGTCGCAGAAGGCCTTGCGGATCGACCAGTCGTTCTCGCCGATGCCGGCGGTAAAGGTGATGGTGTCCACGCCCGCCATGGAAGCGATCATGGAGCCGGCCTGCTGCATAGCCTTATAGGCGAACATATCGAAGGCGAGCAGGCAGCGCTCATCTCCCTCGGAAGCGCGTGTACGGATGTCGCGGGCGTCGTTGGAGATACCTGAGATGGCAAGCAGACCAGACTGCTTGTTCATCATGTCGTCGACTTCCTGGTAGCTGTAGCCGCCCTCGCGCTGCAGGTAGCACACGGTAGCCGGGTCGATAGAGCCGCAGCGGGTTCCCATCATCAGGCCGTCAAGCGGCGTGAGGCCCATCGTGGTGTCGCGGCACACGCCGTCCTCGATGGCTGCGAGCGAGGCGCCGTTGCCCAGGTGGCACGAAAGCAGGCGGTGGCAGCGCGAGCCCAGGATCTCCTTGGCCATCATCCACTCATAGCGGTGGCTCGTACCGTGGGCGCCGTACTTGCGCACGTGATACTTGTCGCACACGTCCTTGGGCAGGGCGTAGGTGTAGGCAACCTCGGGCATGGTCATGTGGAACGAGGTGTCGAATACGGCCACGTTGGGCAGCTCCGGATACTTCTCGCGACAATACTCAATCGCCGCCGCCTCGCCATAGTTGTGCAGCGGGGCAAGCGGTGCCACCTCGAGAATCTTGGCCATGACCTCGTCGTCGACGACCGCGGAATCATCGAAGTGCCAGCCGCCCTGAACGATGCGATGTCCAATGCCATCAATCGTAAAGTCGATCTTCTCGAGCTCCTCGAGCACGCGAGCGATAGCAGAGCGATGATCGGGGAAGGGAACCTCCTCGGTCTGCTTGGCGCCACCGTTCTCGGAGTGGCCGAAGATGCCCATGTCCGATCCGATACGCTCGCAGTTGCCCTTGGCGAAAACCTCGCGGGTATCAGTATCCAAAAGCTGATATTTAAGGCTTGAGCTGCCGGCGTTGACAACAAGTACGTTCATGAGACTCCTTTGCAGTGCAATACGGTCGACGCAGACCCCTTAAGGCGGCCGCATTATAATAAGAAGTTATCATATCTTGATAAATAGCTATCAGAATGTCGCCCGACGAGCGCAAAGGAGGGGCTGAACGGCACTTGGTCGTCCAGCCCCTCCCCTCTTGCAATTACTTGCCGTTGACGATGCGCTCGACGTCGGAAGCGATCATGAACTCCTCGTCCGTGGGGATGACGAAGATCTTGACCTTGGAATCCTTGGCAGACAGGCACCAAGCGCCGTCGCCACGCAGGGCGTTACGGGCATGGTCCATCTTGACGCCCATAAAGGCCAGACGGTCGGCAACGCCGGCGCGAACGGCCGGAGCGTGCTCACCGATGCCGGCGGTGAAGACCAGGGTGTCCATGCCGCACATGGAAGTGGCCATCTCGGCAGCCTTGGCGGCAATCTTGTAGACGAACATGTCGAAGGCGAGCTGAGCCTCGGGGTCGCCAGCGGCGGCAAGCTCCTCGACGTTGCGGCAGTCGTTGGTCTTGCCACCGGTCACAGCCAAAAGGCCGGACTTCTTGTTCATCATCTCGTCGACCTCGTCGAAGGTGTAACCGCCCTCGCGCTGCAGGTAGCACACGGTAGCCGGGTCGATGGAGCCGCAGCGGGTGCCCATCATGACGCCGTCGAGCGGGGTGAGGCCCATAGTGGTATCCATGCACTTGCCGTCCTCGATGGCGCACAGGGAGGCACCGGAGCCGATGTGGCACACGACAACCTTGCGGGCCTCGCCGTTGGTCATCTCGGCGACCTTCTTGGAGATGTAACGATAGCTGGTGCCGTGGGCGCCATACTTACGGATGTGCAGCTTGTCGCAAACGTCCTTGGGCAGGGCGTAGGTCTTGGCGACCTCGGGCATGTTGAAGTGGAAAGCGGTGTCGTAGACCGTAACGTTGGGCAGATCGGGATACTGCTCCAGGCAGAACTCGATAACGTTGGCCTCGGGGTTGTTGTGCAGCGGCGCCAGCGGAGCGACCTCACGGATCTTGGCGAGAACGTCCTCGTCGACGAGGGAGGAATCGCCAAAGTACCAGCCGCCCTGAACGATACGGTGGCCAATGCCCTCGATCTTGACGCCGTTGGCCTCGAGGTCCTTCAGGACGACCTCGATGGCGACCTTGTGGTCGGGGAACTCGATGTTCTCGGTCACCTTCTTGGAACCGTTGGCAGCATGGGTGAAGGTACCGCCGGTAAAGCAGACGCGCTCGCAGGAGCCCTTTGCGGACACCTTGTGGGACTTGGTATCGATGACCTGATACTTAAGGGTCGAAGATCCTGCGTTGACGACCAGAACGTTCATGTGTCTCCCTACTAACAGGCGGTGTGGCGCCGCCAGGTTACATACGCTTCAATAATAAACCCAAACGCCCTCGCGCTCGGGTTTATTGCGTTGATATATAAGTTATCGGTGCCTAAATACTCATGGCCTTTGGCTTGTAAGACGAAAGAGCGCGGGGATATACACCAGAGAAGAAATCCCGAGCGCAACAAGCAATATGACTCGAATGTCCGCGATGCTGCTCAACGCAGCATTGAACAGATAGAAAAGGATGGCACCCACCGCCACCATCTGGCTTTGAACCGAAATCAGTGAACAGCGCATCGAAGAATCGGCAGCATTTTGAAAAATCGAGTATTTGATTGGGGCAAACAACGAGTACGCAACCGTCTGCAGCACATAGAACACGGGCAGCAAATTAGCCGGAGTAAGGGGAATCAAAAACAAAGCTGTCAATACTAAGCGGATGATGCCGCAAATACGCACAAAACGGCCCTTGTCGACACGAGCAATCACACTGGGCACAATAAATCCTATGGAGGCGGAGGCAAGGAGCTGGACCGCAATGGTCACGCCCGAAGCGACGGCACCCATTCCACGGGCTGCGAGCAGCAGTGAGAAAAAATCTTCCAGAGCGACAAAAGCAAATGCCTGAGAACAGTCCATGACGAACGCCGAGCGAAGCGTGCCATTGCCCGCAATAGCAGCACCGATCATCTTCGGGCTCATTCTATGCTCAGGTGACACCGCGGTGCCCTCTCTTCTCACCTCAGGAATACAGACAACGACAACCAATGTCAGCACCATTGTGATGATATCGACCGAAAGCCCAACGAGATACGCGCCAGTGGACGAAATGAAACCGCCCACACAAGCGGAGAAGGCATAAGAGGCATAGAAAACAAATCGCTCAACGACATTAAGTCTTACGAGCTGGTCCTGAGAGACGCTGTCAATGTAAATCGCTTCTATGGATCCGCTCACGCATGCAACGGCAAAACCTTTGAGAGCGAACGCACCGATTAAAAGCAGAGGAGAACGGACGAGAAGCAGGGCGGCGTAGTATCCAAGCATTCCCATGACGCCAACGAGACCGCTGGTCTTTCGTCCAAACCTATCAGCAATATAGCCAGTGGGAACTTCAAGGATGAACTTGCTCACTTGATATGCAATCATCATGCTAGAAATCGGCACCATCGAGAATCCGACGAATTCAAGGTAAACCGTCAGAAAATACAAAATGGTGCTGAAGTTCGACAGAAAAACGAACGTCATATAAAGCAAAACCGTACGGTTTTTCATGCTCCGCCCTCCAAGAGCCAATAACCCAAACCGAAATCTTGGAAAAGCATGAGGGCAAAGCCGTCAGCCATGTGTTACAAGGCGTCAACATTCACTTGACGACACGAGGCCAAATGGCCTCACGAAGCGAGATGACGCAATAGGTGAAGAAATACTGTCTGGTGTCGATCGGTCCAGGCATTTTGCCGATAGCAAAAGTAGATAGGCAAGGTTACGTCATGTGAGGCTTCAATGGAGCACTCACTCACTTCTGATCCATCCGATGCGAGAGAAGAGCCAGAAAAACTCAATATCAATCCCCCGGCTTGAAGAAACTCAGCCTGCGCTCTGTTTCCGTATTCGACATCACGGAAGCGGAAATTAACGAGCTGGGCTTCGGGACATTGATTGATTGCATTGAGACAGGGTGACAAATTAATGGGAACAGCGAGCCTGCCGCCCAGTAGCTCACGAATGGTCATAGCGTCCACAGATTGATGACCTGCCGGGCACGAAAGAACCTTGAGCTCCTTTTCACCCAAGTATTTCGAAGAAAGGGCACTGTCCCTTGGTTCCTCAAATGAGATGGCCGCATCCGAAATGCCAAGCACAAGTGATTCAAAGCATGTAGCCGTTGGCTGATGCCACACATCAAGATGAATCTGAG
>USHS01000150.1 GCA_900554585.1 uncultured Collinsella sp. | reverse complement strand
GCCTTCGCCCTGCAGGAGCATGACATCAAGCGACTGCTGGCCTATCACTCCGTCGAGAACATCGGCATCATTCTGCTCGGCGTCGGCGCCTCCATGGCCGCCATGGCGCTCAACTCGGTCGGCATCGCCGTCCTGGCTCTGATGGCCGCCCTCTATCACACGTTTAACCACGCGATGTTTAAGGGCGAGCTGTTCTTGGGCGCCGGTGCGCTGCTGTACTCCACGGGTACGCGCAATATGGAGAAGATGGGCGGTCTGTTCCGTCGTATGCCGGCAACGGCCATCTGCTTCCTCGTTGGCGCGCTTGCCATCTCGGCCATCCCGCCCTTCAACGGCTTTGTGTCCGAGTGGTTTACCTACCAGTCGCTGTTTAACGCCGCCATGCAGGGCGACAAGGCCGTCATGATCGTGGCCGTGTTCGCTGCCGTCGCGCTTGCCATTACCGGCGCGCTGGCTGTCACGTGCTTCGTCAAGGCCTATGGCGTCTCCTTTGCCTCCGCGCCCCGCTCCGAGGCCGCGGCCAATGCCAAGGAGGTTCCCGCCCCCATGGTGTTTGCGCAGGGCCTGCTCGCGGCCATCTGCGTCGTGCTGGGCATTGGCGCTCCCGTGATCGCGCCCGTGCTGGTCGATGTCGCCGCGTCCGTGCTGCATCCGTACGGTGGCGTATTTGCCGCCGAGGGCATGGAGCTCATGAACCAATACTCCGGCGCTGCCACCTCCACGCCTGCGATCGCTATTGCGCTCGTGGTGCTCGTCGGCCTTGCCTGCGGCTATCGCAAGCTCAAGACCGTCGGTAAGGTGCAGAAGTCCCAGCCGTGGGCATGCGGCTATGCTCCCAACGAGCATATGCCTGTCGTGGCCACGACCTTTGCCTCCGAGGTGTCCTGGTTTATGCAGCCGCTCTACACGCTGCGCGACCGCTGCACGGCCGTCTGCTGGTCCATCGCGCACTTCTTCCAGAAGCTCACCGGTGTGGCCGAGGCTGTGGAGCCCGTACCCGACAAGGTTCTCGTCGATGCCCCGCATAAGGGTGTCGAGAAGCTCGCCGACCTCGCGACTAAGCTCGAGGGCGGCAACTACAGCATCTATATCTGCTACATCGTCGCGGCACTCGTGGTGTTCCTCGTGCTCGCCGTGCAAATGGGTTAAGGAGGGGAGAGCATGAACAACATCGTACTTGCCGTTCTGCAGGGCGTGGTCGTTATGGCCGTCGCGCCGTTCTTCTCCGGTCTCGGTCGCGTGATCCGCGCCAAGATGCACAACCGTCGCGGCCCCAGCATCATGCAGGACTACCGCGACCTGGCCAAGCTCTTTGCGCGTCCCGAGTCCCAGAGCGAGGACGCGAGCTTTGCGCTGCGCATTATGCCGCCGCTGTTCTTCGCCGTCGCCTTTATGCTCGCGATGGGCCTGCCGCTCTTTACGGCGCAAAGCCCCATCCCGGTCTTTGGTGACGCCATCACCATCATGTACAGCCTGGCGCTCGCCCGCTTCTTCTTCGCCCTTTGCGGCGTGGATTCGTCCAACGCCTACGCCGGTATCGGCGGCGTCCGCGAGCTGCTCATGAGCGTGCTCATCGAGCCGTCCATGCTGCTGGCGCTGTTTGCCGCCGCCCTGGTGTGCGGCTCCACCGACATCGCTACCATGGGTCAGCACATCATGACGGGCGCCGTCGACGCGCCGGTCGCCGTGATCCTCGCCGGCATCGCCTTTGCGATTGCCTGCTACATGGAACTCGGCAAGCTGCCGTTTGATCAGGCCGAGGCCGAGCAAGAGCTTCAGGAAGGTCCGCTCGCCGAGCTTTCCGGCCCGTCGCTCGCCATGGCCAAGCTTGCCATGTCTATGAAACAGGTTCTGGTCGTCGCTTGGTTCTGCGCGATCTTCGTCCCCTGGGGCGAGCCCGCGACCGTGGGCGCCGCCGCCGTTCTGGGCGCCGTCATCTTCCTGGTGAAGTGCCTTATCGACTTTGTCGTGTGCGGCGTGATCGAGAACTCCTGCTCGCGCTCGCGTTTTAAGGTACTCGGTAATCAGACCTGGGCCGTCGTGGGCATCGCCGTTCTGGCGTTTGTCTTCGTGGTCGTCGGCGTGTAGGAGAAGGGAGAAACAATGTCATTTGCAGTCAGTCTGTCCCTTCTCGGCTTGGTCGCTATCGCGGCCCCGATGGTGGCCTCGGTGCTCGTCGCCCTGTTCCCCCGTCCGTACGCCAAGTGGTTCAGCGTTTTGGGTGCCGCCGTCTCGACGACCTGCACCATCGCCCTCGCCGCGAATTTCGCTGGCGCCGGCATGCCCGACACGCAGGTCCCCCTGATCTCATTTGGGCAGACCCTCGTCATGGGATTCACCTTCGATCGCATGAGCACGCTCCTCGCGCCCGCCTTTGTGGGTATCGGCCTGCTTGTCGTGATCTATTCGATTCCCTATATGAGCGAGAATAACCGTGAGCATCCCGACGCACCGCGTCGTCGCTTCTACGCGTATCTCGCGACCTTCATCGGTGCCATGGCCGGCCTCGTGTACAGCTCGACCCTTTTGGGTCAGCTCGTGTTCTTTGAGATCACGGGTGCCTGCTCTTGGGGCCTCATCAGCTACTATATGTCGCCTACGGCCAAGAAGGCCGGCATGAAGGCCCTGATCATTACGCATATCGGTGCGCTCGGCCTGTATCTGGGCGCCGCCATCGTGTTTGCCCACACCGGCACCTTCGCCATTACCGCGATTGCCGGCCTCGACGCCAAGCTCAAGGCTATCGTCCTTTTGCTCGTGCTGTTTGCGGCCTGGGCCAAGTCCGCACAGGTTCCCATGTACATGTGGCTGCCTTCGGCCATGGAGGCGCCGACGCCTGTTTCGGCCTACCTGCATGGTGCCTCGATGGTTAAGGTCGGCGTGTGCGTGTTCGCGCGCGCACTCGTCTCTGCCGGCGAGATTCCCGAGATCGTGGGCTGGGTCGCCATTATCGACGCCATGGTCACCATGCTCTTTGGCTTCCTGATGTACCTGCCGCAAAAGGACATGAAGCGCCTGCTGGCCTTCTCCACGATCGCCCAGCTCTCCTATGTGTTCTTTGGTCTGGGCCTTTCGGTCTTTGGCAGCCAGCTCGCCTTCGATGGTGCCGTGTGCCACATCTTTAACCACGCCTTCGCCAAGACCCTGTTCTTCCTGATCGCGGGTTCGTTCTCCTTTACGCTCAGCACGCGTATGCTGCCCAAGCTGCGCGGCATCGTAAAGAAGTACCCGATCTCGGGTGTGGGCTTTGGTGTGGCGGCGCTCGCCATTGCCGGCGTGCCGCCCATGAACACGTTCTTCTCGAAGTTCCAGATTATCGCCGGCGGCTTTTCCGTTGGTGCCGGCAACGTCGCAATCCTGGTGCTCGTGTGCATCATGGTCGCCGAGACCGTCGCCACCTTTGCCTGGTTCCTCAAGTGGATGGGCTATTGCCTGCCCGGTGAGCCGAGCGAGGAAGTCGCCGCTGGTGCACCGCTCCCCAAGGCAATGGCATTCGTGTTCATCGTACTCATCATCATGGTCATCGTCAGCGGCCCGCTTTCGGCCAGCTGGATCGGTTAGGAGGTAGAACGACATGGGTTATTCGATCGTCAACATCCTTGGCGGCCTTCTGATCGTCACGTCCACCATGGTGGTCGTCTCAAAGAACATCAAGCACGCCATCAGCTGGTATGCGGTGCAGTCGCTGGTGCTCGTGGGACTGCTCGCCACGCTCGGTGTCACTACCGGCGCGCAGGAGCTGCTTATGTGGGCTGGATCTGCCTTTATCACCAAGGTCGTCCTGGTCCCTTACATCCTCAACCGCGCATACAAGAAGATGGGCGAGCCGAGCGACGCATCTCTCAACGCCGGCCTTAAGCCCGCGTGGGCCATCTGCATCATCGCCGTCGAGGTCGCGATCTGCTTTGCCGTCGTGACGCAGATCAGCCTGCCCACGGCCGAGGTCGCAACGCCTGCGCTCGCTATTAGCTTTGCTCACTTCTTTGTGGGCCTCACCTGCATCATCTCGCAGCGCAACATCATGAAGCAGATCTTTGGATACTGCCTCATGGAAAACGGCAGCCACGTGACGCTCGCGCTTTTGGCCCCCACCGCTCCCGAGATCATCGAGATCGGTATCGCCACCGACGCCATCTTTGCCGTCATCATCATGTCCATCGTCGTGCGTCGCATTTGGGACGACTCCCACTCGCTCGATGCGCGCGACCTGTCCGAGCTGAGGGGGTAGTCCATGGAAACGTTGATTCTCGCCCTGCTCGCGACTCCTTTGGTGTTCTCGCTGGTCATGGCGTTTTTGCCCAAGAACACGTCCTATAACGTGTTTGCCGGTCTCAACCTGGTCTCCGTCGCAGCCGTCCTGGTGCTGTCGATTATGACGGCCGGTGACGTCCTTATGAGCGGCGACACCGCGAGCGCTCTTGGCCTGTGGTTCCACCTCGATTCGCTGGGCGCCATCTTTGTGCTGCTCATCGGCTTTATCGGTTTTCTTACGGGGCTGTTCTCGCTGCCCTATGTAAAGGCCGATATCGAGGAGGGCTCCATGCCCGCCGAGCGCGCCAAGCAGTATTTCGCGCTGTTTAGCCTGTTCGTGTTCACCATGCTGCTCGCGTGCCTGTCCAACAACATGATCCTCACGTGGGCCGCCGTGGAGGCAACCACACTTTCCACCGTGTTCCT